>NC_017034.1:2100000-2378438 GCF_000251105.1 Methanocella conradii HZ254
AGAAGCCGTGAAGGTCGCGTGCATACGCACCGAGCACCCCGTTATAATATCGGTTGATGCGAGGAAGGCCGCGGAGAGCGGAGTAAGGATCATAGACGCAGGGCCAGTTTGCCTGTCTACCACGATACCTCCGGCGTGCCTTAAGATTGAATGACGTAAACCCCGTTTTTTCTTATGGTGAACTTTTTTCCGGTCATCTGCTCTGCTATCGCGATGCTGGAGCGGGTATGGTCGGTGATATGGCTCGTCGATATCATGGATTGGCCGTCCGAGAGGGCCATGTAGATGATGAGCTGATCGGCCAGGTGGGAGTCCACCGCTGCGCCCGAGCTTAGCTCTTCAGCGAGGAATGAGGCCGCCTCAACGCCCACCTTTTCTGCAGGCTTGCCCCTCTCGCCCAGGGCGCTGCCGCCCATCATGCCTCTAAACAGTGTAATGCTCGAGCCGGTGGATGCGTCGCTACGTACGTCGAGCACTACGTCATCGGCCTCGAAGCCGTGCTCTATCAGGTAGGCTTTAGCCGCCCTCGCCTGTCTCTCTGCTACATGCGGTGGAAGCCTTGAAGAGGACGATACGCCCTTCACAGGGCCGTCCATGGGCTTCGTCGTTTCGACTCCCATGAGCATGGCTGGCTTAGTATAGACTCTCACCCTGCCTCCGCCAGCCGGATAATATCCCCTGCTTATCAATGACGCCTCGACGTGAAAGCCGAACCTTCCTATGGCTGGCAGCGTTACGTTCTTAAAGTAATCGTAGGTGGGGGACCAGCTAACGTCGGTGCCGCCTGTTATGTCCACTGTCATGGGGCCGGGGGCAAAGGCAGCTACTGGCAAGATGCTCTGTAAGGCCAGGGTAATGCTACCCGCCGTGCCCATGTTAATCCTATATTCGCCCGACTTTATTGGGCCAGGAGTAAAGACGACCTCTGTCGAGCCAGGATACAGCCCTTCAACGCTTGCGTCCACCATGTTTCTCAACGCCTCGATAGACTTTAGGTGTTGTATGCCGAGTCCCGGTTTTGGGCGGTTCTTGCGTATGTTGACCACCCGGATGCTCTCTCCCAAAATTGCTGAAAACGCGATGGCCATGCGCAATATCTGGCCGCCTCCCTCGCCGACTGAGCCGTCTATCGTCATGGGCATAAAAAAACAATTAGGATGATTAAAAGATTAACTTTTTCTTGCTGTGTTGACTGATGATGTTATAACACTAAATGAAAGTAGAGTATATGAGCACAATAATAAAATTTTCAACACAGCATAGCTGCTAAAATATATATGCCATATCGGGAATATGGTCTCATTGTGCCTTCAAAGAATATAGCCAGGCTCCTAAACAACGAGTCCAACCTCCGCATACTCGAAAAGCTCAAGGAAAAGCCGTATTACCCGAGAGAGCTCGCTGCAGAGATGAAAGTGAGCGAGCCATTCGTGGTGAGAAGGCTGAAGGCGATGGAAGAATGCGGCATCGTGGAGGGCGTATGGGAAGCCGAGGGAAACAGGCGCGTCAGGCGGTATTACACCAAAGATGTTAATATAAGGCTTGGCAGGGGTGGCCTTGAAGTCACGACGGAAGACGTGCCTCTAAAAAGGCAGATAAACGTTAAAAACGAGCTACTAGGGACCGCCATCAGGCTGCCACTAGTAATCCTACTACTCATCGGCGTTTTCATGGACATCGGCCTCATCATAGCCGCCCTTTGCCTTTATTTTATATGGAATGCGGCCATAGGCTATGCGTTCTACAGGAAATTCAATCTAAAAACGCCGCTGTTTTCTCTAGCCATAAACCTCTTTATAGCGCTATTGCTGGCAGCGATGCTGGCACCGGATGTCGTGGCAGGCATGCCGCAGGAGATCGTGGCGATAGCTATGGCGATTGGGGCCATTTTCGTTTTACTGGCCCTCCTCTACCGGTCACGGTTTTACCAGCTCGAGGTAGACGCACTCTTCGATAGCATGGAAGAGCTCATGGAAGAGCTAAAGAATGCACCGGCACACGTCAGGGCGTTCTACCTGCCCTCGGCCATCAGGTGGAAGGCCAACGAATACTTCGGGCTGATATAGCCTTAAGTCTAAAAGGCCATTAATCGAAATGTATATCTACATTCAACATGTATGAACGTATATTCATATGTTCACTCGACAAAGAATCAGGAAGGTTAGCACGCTGAAGGACGACTGCGAGGCCTGCATCATTCATGAAGAGGCGGTAGACAGGGCGAAAGCGAAAGCAAAAGAGCTAGACGACACCACCATAATAAGGCTATCGGAGATATTCAAAATAATGGGAGACCCCACCCGGCTTAAGATCATCCACGCGCTATCCTCTGGAGAGATGTGCGTCTGCGACATCGCCGCCGCCCTGGGGATGGAGCACTCGGCCATATCGCACCAGCTCAGGCTTTTAAGGAACACGCGCCTCGCCAAGTATAGAAAGCAGGGCAAAGAGGCCGTATATTCTCTGGACGATGAGCACGTCCTCAAGCTCTTCAGCGAGGGGCTGGAGCATGCCAGGCACGGCTGACAAAGAGTGATACGATGGAACACGAAAAAGGTACATGCGGCTGTGACTCATGCCGCGACGGCGATACGGTGGCGGAAGCGCAGGTCTGCCGCATCGAGCCGGAGGGACAGGGGCCGCCCAGGAAAACGGATTTTAAGATCGACAACCTGGATTGCATGGACTGCGCACAAAAGCTGGAACAGCGCATCGCGAAGCAGCCGGGCGTAATATCCGCACGGCTCAACTTCGGCACCTCGACGATAAACATAGAGCACACGGGACCGACATCCGCTCTCCTGGACATAATCGAGCAGTCGGGATACCACGTATCGGCCGAGAATTTCAAGATAACCGAGTTCGAAGTGAAAGAGCTGGATTGTATCGATTGCGCTAATAAGTTCGAGAAGGCCATCCAGATGGCGCCCGGCGTCATCCGGGCCACCCTTAATTTCTCCATAGGCAAGCTCACGGTGGAGCACACATGCCCCGTAGAAGAGATAATAGATGCCGCTCACGATATTGGCTATACGATTACCGTTGCTGGCGTTACGAAAAAAGAATCGTTCGTAACCCGCTATAGGCCGATGATAGTCACAGTGGTATCCGGCCTTTTTACCATAGCCGGATTCATATCGGGCTTCTTGAGCGCGCCCTCATACGTCCCTATCGCTTTATACTTTATGGCCATCGCCATTGGAGGATACCATGTGGCGAAGAGCGCCCTGTACTCGTTAAAGACGCTGACGGCGGACATGAACCTGCTGATGGCCATCGCGGTCATCGGCGCAATGGCCATAGGCCAGTGGGAAGAGGGGGCGACCGTCGTCGTATTATTCGCGCTCGGGAACGCGCTGCAATCCTTTACGCTCGATAAGACGAGGGACTCTATAAAAGAGCTTATCACACTATCGCCGAAGGAGGCCACCGTGCTCAGGAATGGCAAGGGGGT
This sequence comes from Methanocella conradii HZ254, assembly GCF_000251105.1. Classification (GTDB taxonomy): domain Archaea; phylum Halobacteriota; class Methanocellia; order Methanocellales; family Methanocellaceae; genus Methanocella; species Methanocella conradii. The sequence goes on from NC_017034.1 coordinate 2,103,455, forward strand.
AAAGCTAAACACCGGGCTCATCAACGTGGGCGACGTAATAGTCGTGAAGCCAGGCGAAAAGATACCCATGGACGGCGTGGTCATCGAGGGGTCATCTTACGTGAACCAGGCGCCGATCACGGGCGAGCCCATCCCCGTTGAAAAGATGCAGGGCAGCGAAGTCTATGCCGGAACCATTAATGGGAACGGCGCCCTGGAAATAAAAGTGACAAAGCTGGCAAAGGATAATACCCTGAGCAAGATCATCCATATGGTGGAAGAGGCGCAGGTTCATAGGGCCCCAACGCAGGTGTTCCTGGATAGGTTCACGAAGTATTATACGCCCGCCGTGATAGCCCTGGCGGCGGGGGTGGCCATCATACCCACACTGATGGGCCAGCCGCTCTATCCATGGCTTTACCGTGGCCTGGTACTGCTGGTCATATCATGCCCCTGCGCATTGGTCATATCCACTCCTGTCTCCATAGTGGCGGCGATCGGCAGCGCGTCTCGTAACGGGGTGCTCATCAAAGGCGGCAACTACCTTGAGGAGATAGGCAGGGCGAGGGCCATAGCGTTCGACAAGACAGGTACGCTGACGAAAGGCCAGCCCATCGTATCTGACGTCATCACCTTCGATTCCTATGACAGGGACGAGATCATCGGCATCGCTGCCTCGCTTGAGTCTAAGTCTGGCCATCCTCTCGCTCAGGCCATACTCAGGGCACACCATAATAGGCCCACCATGCCGGTCACTAATTTCGAGTCCATAACGGGTAAAGGCATTAAAGGCTCCATAGGCGGTAAGGAGTACAGCCTGGGCAACATCAAGATGTACGAGTCGGTCGGGGAGGACGTGCTAAAAACTGTAAACCAGCTACAGGAAGCCGGCAAGACGCCGGTCATCCTGGGCGAGGGCAACAAGGCGATGGCCGTCATCGCCATCTCTGACGAGATCAGGCCTGAGAGCAGGCAACTGGTGTCCGATCTGCATAAGGCAGGGCTTAAAGAGGTCATAATGCTCACCGGGGATAACAGGCGGATGGCTAAAGCAATAGCGAGCGACATCGGCCTGGACGGCTATTTTGCCGATTTGCTGCCTGAGGAAAAGGCGAACATCGTGAGAGGCATAAGGAAGGCCCACGGTAACGTCATCATGGTCGGCGACGGAGTAAATGACGCCCCGGCCCTGGTCGCGTCTAACGTGGGCATCGCTATGGGCGCCACCGGCTCGGACACGGCCCTGGAGAACGCCGACATTGCGCTAATGGCCAATGACCTCTCTAAGGTAGACTATACCATAAGGCTGGGGCGGCGGACGCTTAAAATAATAAAGGAGAACGTGGGCTTTGCCATCGCCATCAAGGCTCTCTTCATCGGCCTCGCCATCCTGGGCGTGGCGAACCTGTGGATGGCCGTGTTCGCGGACATGGGCGCCTCGCTCATAGTGATATTGAATGGCATGAGGCTCCTCCATGCCCATGCTGGATGATGGGCTTAAAAAAAGAAAAAAATAAAGATAAAAAAAATTCAAAGCCCGGCCCTTTCGAGTATCGTGTTGGCGACCTGTCCCGCCGTCTTGAACGGGAAATCGCCGGGCTTGAGCAGCTTACACGCCTCACCAGCGGTCATTTTAACTCCTTCGGCCTTACATGTCGTGTTGGCCCCATCCGGAAATGCGTTCAGTAGCTCCTCAGGCGTCTTTATCGGGAATTTGGCGTTCGCAAGCGCGCCTGTTATTTGTTTAAACAATTCGGTCCTTACTGTCATTGAATCTTCCTCCTTCTTTTATACGGGCCCGGGATCAGCCCGGCTATTATCCTATAGCACGGTAATAAATATATACTTAATTGTCATCAAAATATACAAAGTATATTTTGATGACCTTAAAAGTTATAACGCTCAAAAACTTTATATGCTAGCCGTGGCAAAATGAATTTGAATGATGAATAAATGCAAACATGCCAGCCAGGAATTCCAGGACATTAAAAAGAAGCTCTCGGAAATCCAAAACGACCTGAAGCGTTTCATGGAGCAATCCAATAGGCAGCAGCTCGAATTGATTTTGGCCAGCTCGCGGAAAGACTTCTCCACTGCCATTGTCAGCCACATGATCGAAGACGTGGAGGATGGCCTCGACACTCATATGGTCAGGCGATGCGACATGCGTGAAACGTGCAGGGCAAAATTCAGCGAATTTTTAAAAAATAGCGCAGGACTTCTTCAGCAGGATAAGGTCGGCGACGAGACGATCGCAAAAAATAAGTCAGAGCTGGACGCATTAAGGGCTACTGCCCCGTATAAAAAATGCGATATCTGCTTTTCCGAGGTAGCGGCTCTCCAGGAAAAACAGATTAACCTGATGAAGGCCCTACAAATATATAAATCAACTGAGGCCAAGGCCCCGAACATATCGTCTATTCCCGAAGAGAGTATAGTAGACGGCATCCTGGATCCGGTATCCAATAAGACGAGGCTCCAGATCCTGAAAGCCTTATACTATGAGCCAAAGACCTTCTCGGCTTTATCCGAGCTTACCGGGCTCAGGGCGGGTAACCTCCTCTTTCACCTCCAGAAGCTGCTCAATAGTGGTATGGTTATCCAGCGCCATGAAGGCGGAGACTACATGATCACAGATAAAGGATACAAAGTATTGACCATGATCACTTATTACGTGAATACCCTCCAATAATATTATCATCTTTTTCATCCTTCAGGCCATTTGAGTTAATATGAGGATGTCAAAAATAGCGGGATTATCCGTGCTAATAGCGGTTTTAATGCTTTACGCTATCCTGGAGGCCTCGCAGGGCCAGACTCCGGCACAGGTGACGATAAAAAATTTCGCCTTTGAGCCCGGAACGGTTACGATTACCAGGGGCAGCACGGTAACATGGGCCAATCAGGACACGACAACGCACACGGTAAAGTTCGGCGATGAAGAATCTAAGCCCCTCGGTAAAGGACAAACGTACTCCAAGGCATTTGATACTCCAGGTACTTTCGACTATGCTTGCGGCCTGCATCCTTCCATGAAGGGCAAAGTAATAGTAAAATGATTCGAGGCACAGGATAATTTACCTTAGATTAGCGTCGATAGTGCCAGTATCGCATGTATTATCCCTATGGCCAGGGTCAAGGCGGCGAGCCGCTTATGAGTTTGTATTGACCTGGCCTTGCCCTTAGCCAGCAAATAGCCATATAAAGCCGTCATTATTAACGATAAAAGCGTTAGCAGCCCTAACCATGCGAATAACGGTTGAAAAACTATGTTTGTTATAGCTATATCTCGAAGAGTGGTAATATCGTACATAGGCTAAATGCTCCATCAGAAAAGCTTTTTGTACTCTCCGTATCCCTCTTTCTCCAGGTCTTCCTTTGGGACGAATCGGAGGGCGGCCGAGTTTATGCAATAATGCTTGCCGGTCGGCCCGGGGCCGTCGTCGAATACGTGGCCGAGGTGTGAGTCCGCATGCTTACTCCTCGCTTCCGTCCTCAACATGCCGTGGCTCTTATCAACTTTTTCCACAATATTCCCCTCCTCAAGAGGCCTGGTGAAGCTGGGCCACCCGCATCCCGAGTCAAACTTATCCTTCGAGCTGAAAAGAGGCTCGCCCGATACGATGTCCACGTATATCCCTTCCCTGTGCTCACCCCAGAACTCGTTTTGGAAGGGCGGCTCGGTGGCGTTTTCCTGGGTGACCTCATACTGCATGGGCATGAGCTTTTTCTTGAGGTCATCCCTGGAAGGCTTAGAAAATCGGGCCATCTTGGCCCTTATCGGACATATGCTAGGCTTGTTCTTCCAGAATCGCTCTATGAACGGGGCCCTGCCCGAAGCATATTTATAGCTTTCATACCGGCTCGCCTCCTTCTCTGAATAGCCTTGATGGTACTCTTCGGCCGGGTAAAATTTCCTGGCTTTCAAGACCTGCGTCGCTATCGGCCCAACGCCACATTCCTTCAGCCTTTCCCTGGATTCTTCCGCCATCCGCCTCTGCTCTTCGTTAAGATAAAATATGGCGGTCCTGTACTGGGACCCCCTGTCCGAGAACTGTCCTTCGGCATCGGTAGGGTCTATCTGCCGCCAAAAAACGTCAAGAAGCTCTCCATATGAGACGATTGAAGGGTCATACGTGACCTCGACGGCCTCGTAGTGCCCGGTCTTGCCCGTCGACACCTCCTCATACGTCGGGTTTTCCTTCTGTCCACCCGTATAGCCGGAAATCACTCTTATGACTCCCGGCACATTTTTAAATGCCGCCTCAATGCACCAGAAACAGCCGCCAGCGAATATCGCCTTCTCATCTTTCATCATTTTAAAGTAATTGCATTTAATATATAAACGATGCCGCTGTTGAAGACGCCCATCCTCACACGCCTATGACGCGGCCGATGCCCTTACTCTTACCTTCCCTGAAAATGAACTTCTGGCCAGGCACCACCGCGTAGGGCCTGAACTTAAAACGTATCCGCGCTTTCCCGCGCTCGCCCGCCATCATATAGCGCTTTTCCAGTCCCACGATCTTGACCGCCTCACAGATGGTCTCCATGTGAATGACCGGCTCATAGCCGACGCCAATGCGGGTAGGATGATTCAAAATGGCGATCTCTGCATCGAACTCCTGCACCGCCACGGGCTCCCGCTTAGACAGTATCATGCCGCGGGAAATATCCGAAGCCTTCATGCCTTTAATGGCTATGCCCACGATGTCGCCGGCTATGGCCTTGTTCACGCGGTAATGATGCATCTCGATGGACTGCACCCTTACCTTTTTGAATGAGCCATCAGCCATCGGCCCTAAATATAAGGGGTCGTTTTGCATGACGATACCCTGCTTTATGGTGCCACTCACGACCACTCCCACGCTTTCCACCTGGTAGATGCGGTCTATGTACATCTCGAAGGGCTCCTTGCTCTGCAAATTCCTCTTAGGCAGCCTGAACATGAGGCGCTCGAGGATATCATAGCCCTCCCTGGTCACCGATGAAGTATGGATGATCGGCACGACTACGCCTTCAGGCACTTTACTGACTATGGTTTCCACGTCCTCAATCGACTTCACACGGTAAGGGACCTTGCCGACTAGCCTCAGGGTTGTGTGGATGCTCGCCTCAGTGTTTTTTATTTGTTTTGGCGTGGCCAGGTCGATCTTGGTCATCGCGATTATAACCGGCAGGTCCATCGCCAGCAGAATCCCCAGGTGCTCGCGGGTAATGTGAGTGACGCCGTCATTCGCGGCCACCACGAGCAGCCCGTAGTCGAGCTTCTGCCCGACAATGCCCCTTATGGTGGTTCGCAGCCAGGGCTCATGGCCGACCGTGTCCACAAAGGATATGATCTTATCGGATTCCGCCACGACGCTGGCGCTCTCTCGCTTGTTCAGGGGATTCTTAAGGTGAATGATATCCTTTCCCTTGATGCCATATACGGCATAGGAAAGGTCGGCCGACAGCCCCCTTGCTATCTCGTGTGGCAAAACGTCAAGGTATATCCTCGTCTTTCCCGCTCCGTCATCTTTCGTCCCCGTCACGAGCGCGCCCACGAGCGTGCTCTTGCCATGATCCACATGGCCCGCGGTCCCGATTAAAAGATGCTCACCCGACTTCACGTTATTCTCAATAGATACAAGCCCTACGAGCCCTCCATCCACCCTGTACTCCTCGACCGCCGTGACGTCTGCGTCTATCTTCATCGCTATGTTCTTTAAGACTAGCACTGTCTCGTCAAACTCTTCCCTGGATAGCCCCTTCATGCTCCCCGCGTCAGTGACGCCTATAACATAAAGGGCCTTGCCATTGCCCGCGAGGATGCGGTGCCTCATCTGGCAGGAGAGGTTCTCCATGCGCCTTGAATTAAGATGGGTCTCCTCGTTCAGGAATTCCTTGAACTCGATGTTTGAGGTCTCTCCCGCCGATACCAGGGACTCGAGCTCGAGCTTGTTCATCGTGCGTATCATTAACTTTTAGGGTGTTATAATCTTTGTGTATTTTTACTGCTTGATATGGGATGCTAATATCGCAATACCTATTATTGCTGCCAGGATGGTTAGTCCTGGCGATGGTATTGGGGTTGGCGTGGCCATCGGGCTTGCCATGGGTGACGATGATGGCGATGGGGTCGGCGATGTGGCGTCCACCGGCGAAAAAGGCGGTATATGGACGTTAGCAGTCTTCGTGCCCAGCCCCTCTCCCATGTAAAAGATAGTATACCATTTATTGCCATAATGGTCCGCCTCCAGGTAGTACCATTGCCCTGCGGGCACGTGCGAGAAAGTGTACATTCCAGGAGCGGCTAGAGCCGGGTCAAAGTTGACATACTGGGGATTGTCGGGCATTGGCACCATGCCGCCCTTCGTCTCATTAACCTTATCATAATAGTATAGCGTCACCGTCGTATTGCCTATAAAGCTTAAGTTAGCCTGCTGCTGTGCGGCGCAGGGCAGCGTTTCCATTGCAAAAAAACACGATAATACTAATGGTAGGAGCATTAGCCAATTGTTTTTCTGTAGCATATGGCCCTCCATTTATAATAGCGCTGAGGGAGAGATTCGAACTCCCGTCCCCCTTTCGGGAGACCAGCTCTCAAGGCTGGCGCCGTGGTCCGCTTGGCTACCTCAGCATCTCTAAAAGGCAGATTAAACTCGCTCTCCATCAATATAAACCTTGTCTTACTGAAATCTTTATTACCTAAAACCATAAGACAAAGGGTATTATGGCGACTCGATTCATCGTGGGATGCGGGACAGTCACGCGAGACGAGAAAGGCAGGTTCCTGCTGGTAAGGCAGATGGGCGGCTACTGGAAAGGCCAATGGATATTCCCTGGCGGCAAGCTCGAGCTAGGAGAGACGCTGGAACAGTGCGCCAGGCGCGAGTTCAAAGAAGAGACGGGCTGCGACATCAATATAAAAAGGCAGATAGGCGCCTATACGTCCTATGATCCTCATACGGAGCTCGAAAAGCAGGTCGTCCTAATATATTTCCTGGGCAACGGCCTCATAGGCAACCCGTCAGCCGGAGAGGGCGTCACCGACACGGGCTGGTTCACGCTCGCAGAGATAGAGACAATGGCCAAAAATGGGCAAACACCCGAGCTCATATTAAAAGTAGCAAAAGCCGCCATAAAATAAAAAAAGTGTTGCGGTAAAGTATGCCCCTCAGGCCCGCTATAAATAAAATTACTTCTTCTTGCCTTCCTTCTTGGGCACCTTGAACAGCGACTTGTCATTCCTGTCGAGCTTCACGTACTTAAGCTGGGCGGTGCCGACCTTCTCGACGTTCGCCTTATATATCTTGCCCTTATTGGCTTTTGCCGCGTTCTGGATCCAGGCAGGGGCGTTCTTCGGCACGGGCACGAGCTCCCTCTTTCCGATGAAATAGTGTAGCTTCTTGGTGCCCTTCTCCCTTAGCACGATGTTGGTTATGCCGCGATTTGCCACTTTAAGCGCTGCATCCCTGGGCTGTGCGCCGGTGTAGGTGCCGATCTCTTCGCCTTTCTCGTTAATCAATCCAAAGTTTCTCTTTTCCCTGCCTTCTTTAGCTACCATATTTTAATCACTCCATATTTCTACAAGTATAATTTTGTTAAATGAATGATTTATTGCCTTATAAACCTTTTGGTCTTTACCGATTTTTTTATCAGGATTAGCTTAGAATTTTTGCTATTTTACATTATTTTTTAGCCTTATAACCAATTGACGCTTAAATTAATTGCTCTGATCGGTAAAAATTATCTAATCAGCAGGGAGACTAAAATGGCGAAGCCATGAAGCGCTGAGGCAGATGAAGGCGTCAAAATCTAGAATCGCCCTCAAAAAATCGAAATGTTTATATATGCACACGCCACTTTATATAAAAATATCTTATTTTAGGACGATGGGGTCGGGGGGTGGAGAATCCCCTTGAAAATGGTGGGAGGATGCCACTCATCTTCTCATTTGATTGCGAAAAAGGCCCATCCATCGTAAATATCGTCTTTGCTCTGGTTATCGATGACCTCGCCCTTAATGCCCATTGACTTGAAAACGCCAGCCACGAAGCCCATCTCTTCCCTGGTGTTTACCGTCAGGAGCAAAAAACCATCATCCTTCAGGGCTTTTACCGACTCTTCGAAGACCATGCGCCAAATGCCCTTGTTGAACTCGTATATGGTGCCGAGCATGAAACCCAGGACCGCGTCGTACTTCTCATGGACGTAATCGGTAAGCCGCATGGCGTCGATGACCATCACGTCCGCCGGCTCCAGCGTGCCATGGTAAACGCCGTTGCACACCTCGCACTTATCATTATCGATGGATAGGACGCCCTTGAAAAGCGGCTTGATCGCTGTGGTGGACATGCCGTTACCGCAGCAAATCTCCAGCGCCTCCATCTCTCCAAGCTTTAGCCCGTGTTCCCCTGCCAGCCTTTCAAGCAGCGACCTGAGGCGCTTATTCCTCCCTTCATTATAGGCAAACGACCTGGGCTCCTTCTCCTTATCGCACTCGCACAGCGCCCCTTCGGCCAGGCTCAACGCTAAATATTCTCTAATCGCTCTTTTAAACTCTAAAGAGGCAACCCTTTTCTTTTTTACAGAGGCAACGATGCCACCATCCAAAACGTGATTCACCAGGCGCTCCGTCTGCTGCCTGGCAGCCCTCGCCGACGGGTATGGTATGACAAACCAAAAATCGCCCCCCTCATACTTATTCTTGAAGGCTACCCCTATAGAGCTCCCCTCTTTATCAAAAATACGGACAGCGGAATCGATCGACTTATCCGGCAGCATGCCCAGCTTATCCAGGTAATCCAGGGTCTTCAGGTCCACCTCAAGCCCCTCGAAGCTACTCTCGATAAGGTATGCGTCTTCCCTAAAGCCCAGCATCTTTTGCAGGAGCATACGCGATAGATTTGCGCCAACCATTTTATACATTGCCCCCCGGCCCGGCCGCAAGCTGCCATATTTTTATATATTGTAAAATAAACATTAAGATTGGCATGGCCAAAGCTCAAGGACAGCGGCGAAAGGTCACAAAGGTCAGCATCTCCCTGTCGAGCGAAGTGCTCGACTGGGTCTTAAGGGAAAAGGGCGACCTGAAGGTCTCGACCTTCATTAACATGACGCTGAGAGATGCGATGGAGCGCAAAGCCAGGCCGTCCTGCAACCTATGCGAAGAGTTGGCCGCCCTGAGGCGCAGGCTCAAGAGGCTCGAGGAAGATGTGCACGAGCTTCGCCAGGTTCGAAGCCTGGCCGCGGGAAAGCTCGGAAAGGAGGAGCACATCTCCATCCTGTCGACGAGGCCGAAGGACGTCTTCGGAGAGCTTATACACGTAAAGAACGTGTCGGCAAAGAACGCCGAGGCGGTCTATGAGGAGCTCGTGCAATTCATGCAGGGCCGGGAATACATCGACAGGGATGTCGTGCTTAAAGAGCTATTCCCGAAGACCCGCTCGAGCATAACGAATAACATAAACTACTGGTATAACGCCTGCCGCGGCGTGCTCGACCATCTTGTCGAGGAGGGCTTCGTGGTGCGCATCGGCAAGAATAAGTATAAGTGGGTCGCGGAAAGGAGACCATAGTCAGCAGTCATGCGGAGAGATGATTATACGGATAGCGGCGATGGGTGACCTCCATTTTGGAGTAGGGTCCATAAAGACATTTGCCCCCATGTTTAAGGCCGTTAGTGACGAGGCCGACGTCCTAGTATTGTGCGGCGACCTGACTACGAAAGGCCTGCTTGAAGAGGCGAGGGAACTTGCGGAGGCCATGGAAAGCGTTAAGATACCCATGGTCAGCGTGCTGGGGAATCATGACCATGAGGCCAACAACCAGGAAGAGATAATGGACATCCTCGAAGAGGCGGGGGTGAAGGTGCTCGAGCGCGGCGCGTTCATCATGGAGGGGCATTCGGTAGGCTTCTGCGGCACTAAAGGGTTTTGTGGGGGATTCACGCCTGCGAGGATAGCGCCGTTTGGAGAGCGTATACTGAAGATGTTCATCAACGAGACCTACAAGGAGGCAAATAAGGTCAACCGGGCGTTAAAAAATATGAGGGCTAGCTTCAAGGTCGTCGTTTACCATTACGCCCCCATTAGGGAGACGTGCATGGGTGAGCATTGCGAGATCATACCTTTCCTCGGCTCCTCTATACTATCGGACCCGGTCGACACGTTCAAGCCTAACCTCGTGCTGCATGGCCACTCGCACCATGGCAAAGAAAAAGGCTACACGGCTGCGGGCGTGCCTGTCAGGAACGTGTCGCTGCCAATACATGGCGGCCGCCATGTCGTCTATGATATGGCCTCCTTCATCCCATCCGCTCCACAAGCCTTGAAACAACCCTCTGCGGCACAGGGATCACGTGGTCCCAGTCCGTCCTGACGAACAGTAGGAATGATAGGACGCGCTCCGTGAAATTTTTCGCGAGGCCCAGAAAGTAGTCCCAGTCGAAGGCCTGGTACGTATTAGAGAGGACGGCTATGGCGTCATACCAGTCGTCTCGCAGGCAGCGCATGGCGAGCACCTTCCTGAATACCAGGTCCTCGGGCGACATGATGAACATCCTGCACCCCGCCACGTTCATGTATCGGCCATGCTTAAACGTCTCATCCGTCACTATGACGCCGCCGACGTTCTCAAGGATGAAGTCTATCGGTATCCCCTGCTTATATGCTTTAGATAGCCACTTTACGCCGATCATGGGGTTGACCTCGAAGCCCGCTTTACCCAGGGTTTCGAGGGCGCGAGCTGAATCCTCCGGCTTCACGTAGAGATCAAGGTCTTTTGTGGCTCTTATCCTGCCATATGCGGCCACGGCTATCCCTCCCCCTATTACGTACGGCACGCCCGCCTTCTGCAGGGTGTCCAACGCTTCCTTATAGACCGCTATGTCTCTTCTCATGTTTGCCGATATGCTGAGCGTGGCTTTTACGCTTTTGGCTTTAAAGTACGGGACGACATGCTGTAATTAATATAAGTCGGGCAGATAGCTGGCGATAGAAAACGATGGTCAGGTAGATGGTTTTTTTATTTACAACCACGTCAAGAACAAAATTAAAAAATCTTTTATTCAGCGCTTCGAAACTTAATAATAATCAATCATTAACAATCGCAACCTTTATTTGTAATGATTGATAATTAATAATCGTAAACTGGCTCAGGAGGGTCAGCCATCGATACAGCGCTAAACCAATTGAAGGATGCTACAACCGTTAAGCAAGGTAAAAACTGGCGGGCAAGAATGGAAAACGGAGTGGAAATCGTAGAAATGATCGGCGACTGCAACGTCTGCTACGACGAGGTCTGCCGCAACGGCTTTTGCTTCGACGACGTAAAAAAGGAGTTCGACTGGTACAAAACCGGCAAGGTGAACATCGCGCACGAGGCAATAGACCGCCATGCGAAGTCCTGGCGCAAAAACAAAGTAGCCCTATACTGGGAAGGGGCTGATGGAAGCGACCGCAAGTACACGTTCCAGGAGCTAAAGATAAGGACGGACAAGCTGGCAAACGTGCTGAAAAATGCCGGGGTAAAGAAGGGGGACCGCGTCTTCGTATACCTGCCCAGGATACCCGAGCTTTACGCCAGCGCCATCGCGATAGCAAAAGTGGGCGCCATATTCGCGCCGCTTTTCGGGGGCTTCAGGGCGGATGCGGTCCGAGACCGCATAAACGACGCGGAGGCATGCATGGTCATCACGACGCCCGAGATGAAGCGCCTAGGCATCGACCCCATAAGGAAGGAGATACCATCGGTTAAGAACATATTGCTGTGCAACATACCCCGGAACTACGACCTGGAGCCGGGAGACCTGAGCTACGACGCAGAGATGATATACGCCTCCGAGCAATTCGAGCCCGAGTGGTGCGACCTCGAAGACCCGGTGATAATGCACTACACGTCTGGCACTACTGGCAAGTCCAAGGGAGTCGTGCACGTCCATAACGCCATGATAGGGCACTACATAACCACCAGGTGGGTTCAAGACCTGAGGGATGATGACGTGTTCTGGTGTACGGCTGACCCGGGATGGGTCACGGGCACATCTTACGGCATTTTCGGCCCGTGGCTGAATGGCGCCTCCCAGGTGGTATACGCAGGCAGGTTCTCGCCCGAGGCGTGGTACTGGGTCATCGATAAGTACAAGGTGACCGTGTGGTATACGGCCCCGACGGCGCTGCGCATGCTCATGAAGGCGGGCGACGAGGTCGTAAAGAAATACCACCTGGACAGCCTGAGGTACATCACGAGCGTCGGCGAGCCGCTAAACCCAGAGGTCATCCGCTGGGCCATGCGCGTCTACGGGCTGCCCATCCACGAGAACTACTGGATGACGGAGACGGGCTGTAACGTTATCGCTAACTTCTACAGCCTGCCGCTCAAGGTTGGCTCCATGGGCAAGCCATTCCCGGGCATAGAGGCCGCGGTCGTGGACGATAAGGGAAGGGTACTGCCTCCAGGCGTGCCCGGCAACATCGTGATAAAGCCAGGCTGGCCTTCCATGATGAGGGGCATATGGAATAACCCGGAGAAATATAGCGAATACTTCAGGATACCAGGCTGGTATATGACAGGAGATAGCGGCTTCGTTGACTCCGATGGCTACTTCTGGTTCACCGGCCGCATCGACGACGTCATAAAGACCTCGGGGGAGCGCGTCGGGCCATTCGAGGTGGAGAGCGCCCTGCTCGAGCACCCTGCGGTGGCCGAGGCGGGCGTCATCGGCAAGCCCGATCCACTGTATGGTAACATCATCAAGGCCTTCATATCGCTGAAGCCGGGCTACGAGGGCACGGATGAGCTTAAGAGAGAGATATCAGACTTCGTTAAGACAAAGCTAGCCGCCCATGCATTCCCACGGGAGATAGAGTTTAAGCCCAACCTGCCAAAGACCAGGAGCGGTAAGATCATGCGTCGTGTGCTAAAGGCCATGGAGCTGGGCCAGCCGTTGGGCGACCTGGCCACGCTAGACGACGAGTAGGGAGGTGACTCATAGAGAGCATAGCAAGCACCGGAGATTTGCCGGGCTGATGGGGCATGCCGTCCTCATCGGCCCCACCAATAACGTTTTATGAAGGCCACGTCATACTCTTTTTGAAATGATAACCGATGACTTTGACTACCTCGCCCCAGGGGGGCGCTCTTATACAATAGCATCCGGCCTGATTGCCGGGCTAAAGAAAAACTCTCGAGTCCTGGAGATAGCCTGCGGCAGAGGCGAGGCGGCGTGCGCTCTTGCCGAGAAGTTTAAGTGCCACGTCGAGGCGTTCGACATAGACCCCGTGATGGTCGAGTACTCCCGCAAGAAGGCGGAAAGCCGTGATCTGGCAGAGCACGTTGATTTCTTCGTAAAGGATGGCAGGGATATGGACTTCGGTGAGGGTAAATATGATCTGGTTTTAGCTGAGGGGGGCGCTTTAACTTATATCGGTAGAGAGGAGGGCGTGGCGAGGTGCGCCGACCTGCTCAAGGAGGGACGCTATCTGGCCCTGATGGATCTAATCTATACGCGGGATGACGTCCCCCAGCCGGTTAGAGATGCCTACGAGGAGGGAGTTTATAGGTATTTGACTGAAATACAGTACCGTAAGCTGCTCGAGAGCAATGGCTTTGAGGTCGTCTTCGCAGCTATGCTCCCCCAGTCTGCCTGGGACCGGTATTATATGCAGATGCGGCGGAAGGTGTTGAGCCACCGGAATAAGTATACGAAGGAGTTTAAGGACTCCATGGCGAGGGAGATTGACGTTTACTATAACTATGGCGGGATTTTTAGCGTCGGCTACTTTTACGCAATCGCCAGGCTGGCCAGGAAGAAGCAGGTGAAGCCCGCTCCTAAGAATTTGCGCATACCCCTGGCGTTTAGCTTTGTAAGGTGATTAATAGGCTGAGGAAAATTATAAGTAGATGTATGTGCATTTTAGCTTCGCCCTTTTTAAACGCTCCGGTAGTGTAGCGGCCAATCATGCGGGCCTTTCGAGCCCGCGACTCGGGTTCAAATCCCGACCGGAGCATGGCGTATTTTCTGATAATGGATGGTTTTGTACCACGTCTTCTATTAATAGAAGAACCATCTGCACGATCATTGCTTTCTCATGCTAAAACATCTGGCCGACCATTGCTTTCTAAAAAGCAACCATAGCAAAAACCCAATACAACATTAAAAAGCATACTTATTTATACTATAATCTTGTTTAGAGATATGCAGGACTTATTCTGCACGAGTAATATAAATGAGAGACAGTGGATTTAGGGGCCGAAGAAGCTTCGGAGGCCCAAGAGAGATGCACAAGGCAACTTGTTCTGATTGCGGTAAAGAATGTGAAGTACCCTTCCAGCCCACCGAGGGTAGGCCGGTATATTGCCAGGACTGCCTTCCAAAGCACAGGAAGCCCAGGTTCTAAACTCTTTTCGCTAAAGTGAATTCGGGCAAGTAAACTAAAATAGCATCAACAATTTAAAATAATACGAAGGGGCGACTCTTCGTATGAACTATTTTTAATTATTATTTTTAATTATTAATTCATGGCATGTTCAATTGTTATTATGAGCTATTTGTTTAAGTTGCGCTAAACCGGCCAGATTTTCACGCAGGATTATCGCCACAACCGTCAGGCTGGGGGCCCACATGTCGAGCGGGCTTACCATGGGAAATATCATAGATATTAAGGACACGGCCTATCGTATTAACCTCCTCAGGGCTCATGTCGTCACGAACGCGAACCAGCCTGGGGAAACGCAACGCATAGCCGCTGGAATATATGGGGCTTTTTTGGATTTCCTGGAACTTAACCTCTACGATGACGTCGGGCTTCACGTCCACGACACGCCCACGCTCCGCGTGGATCAGGGGCTTAAGGCGCTCGGTCATCTCCTGAAGCTGCTCATCAGAGAAGCCGCTGGCCACCTTGCCAAGCACGAGGTAGCGGTCATTTTCCTCATCATAGGCTGCGACCTCGAACGAGGTCAGCCAGCCCGCCTTTCGCCCGTGGCCCCACTCCGCAGAGACGATGGCCAGGTCCAGCGTATCAAGCACCTCTTTTATCTTGACCATCTTCCTGCCCCGGACGCCCGGAGTATACGTCGCCTGGAGGTCCTTTGCCATGAGGCCCTCGTTGCCACGCTTTATGGACTCGTCGAAAAGCTCCTGAGCCTCTTCCACTTTGTCCGTAATCAAAGCGGTAGCGGGCTTGCACTTCTCGTCTACGGGCATGATGTTCTGCTCGAGGATGCGCCGCCTTTCTATGAAAGGCAAGTCTATCATGCTCTCCCCGTTCACGTACAAGATGTCGAACGGCCTTAAGAACAACGGGAACAGCTTCTCAGTCTCCTCGACCTTGTAGATGCGCCGAAGCCTCGTGAGGATGTTCTGGAAGGGCACCGGACGGCCGGTCTTAGGGTCGGTGGCTATGCACTCGCAGTCGAGGATCACGGAATCGGCCTTAACGCTCTGCTTCACGTACCTCACTATTTCTGGGAGGGCTTCCGTAAGGTTCTCAAGGCGCCTGCTATAAAGCCGCACCTGGTCGCCGAGCTTATGTACCTGAAGGCGCGCCCCATCGTACTTGGTCTCGAAGTCCGCCCTGCCGCCCAGGACTTCGAGGGCTTCCTGGATGCTGGCCACGTTCTGCGCCAGCATCGGCCTCACCGGGCGCATGGGCCTTATGCTTATGCCCTTTAGCCCCCGCTCGCCCTCAAGCATCGCCACCCTTGCGGTCTCCCCCAGGTCGCTCGTGAGCATGTTGGCCCTCCTGACCAGCTCGACGTCCACGCCAAACGCCTTCGCTATCGCCTCCTCCATGACGCCTTCCTTGGCGCCCGAGAGGACGTACTCTATGGCCAGGCTTACGATGTATTCGGCCTCCTTCGGCGTTGCCCTATGCAGCAGCCCGATGAGCAGCTTTTGTTTTTTAGCCGCCGAGCCCGCTCCGGCCTGCCTCGCAATCTCGGCAAAAGTACGGTTAACGTCCATTACCGTGAGCTCATCCGCTTCGAAGAACATGGCCTGCCTGCGCCTCTGGAACATCTCCTCGGCAGTAATGCCCAGATGGCCGGTCCGCTTATAGCTCTCTATCACTTTGCTCTCCGAGTTATACGTTATGGATGATATGACCTTTATTATCGTCTGTCCAGCTATCCCTATCTTTCGCTCGTCCCATAGAGGGAACACCCTTCCTATAAGAAATGTGACGACGACGGGCATCTCATCAGGCGGCACGTTTTTTATGAAATCCGCGATAATAGCCGTCTTCTCCAGCCTGCTCTGCGTCTTCTTGAGCTTCTCGAAGACCTCGACCAACTCTTTGAATAGCATGATACCATTGCTATTATTCTGCATCTGATGCCATATAATTTTCATGGCCGCTTCACATGGAATGCTTATATATCCCCTGCCATATAGACGTATTGATTTTATATGGATGTCTCGAAGTCTCTCACAATAGCCCGGAGGCGCTTCCAGAACGGGAATTATATGCTTTCGTTGAATAAGTATGGGGCGGCCAGGAAAGAGTTCGAGGTGGCCCTCACGCTCTTTGAGAGGGCTGGCTCTTTTAAGGAGACGGCTGAAGCCCTGAATAATATCGGGATTATTCTGGTAAAGGAGGGCTTGCCCGTGGATGCGAAGGCTTATTTTGAGCGCTCCTATGGGCTAAAGAAGGCTAATGGCGTTGATGGCGAGCCCCTTTTTAATACTCTGTATAACCTGGTCGGCCTGGGTGGGGCGCTGTCTGAGGAAGAATTTGAGAGGTATTTCCTGGAGATGAAGGCTATAGGGGATAGTCTGGGCGGGGAGTTTATGGATATCGTGGCCAGGGAGAAGGCCGTTTATGACCGTTTCGTTGAGGCCAGGGAGCGGGAGAGGCTGAGGCGGGAGGAGGAGGCGCTGGCCCGGGGCAGCCCGTCGGGCGCGCTGGCGCACCTCAAGAAACATGGCTTGCCCGCTTTAGTAAGGGTAAAATTCATCCTTTATGGCGTTGCGGTTGACGTGCCCGAATTTTCTTATGAGGATGAGGGGGCGAGCGTGAAGCTGCTTGGCATCAGCCATGCTGATGGCAGCGCATCCATTGGCGAGGCCGAGTTTGACGCGCCATACGATAGCGTCGAAGAGATGCTTTCCGGCGCTGAGGAGCCAGCGCTGCTGAAGGATGCCTTAAGGCATGTTAAGAGATTCATGGAGGCGGTTGCGATGGTCAGGGAGGATATTGGCTTTTGCGTGGGCCTGCAGGGCTTTGAGGTGGTTTCCGCGGCCATCAGGAACGCGTTCGGCGACTATTTCGAGATATACACGGGCGGGAAGCGCGGGCCGGCCGTGAACGTTACGTTGACAGGGGAGGACGCCATGCTGGTCAACATGATGCTTTCCACCCGCCACTCTCTTTATAAGCTGCTCCTGTTGAACGCTAAGCGCTCCATGTCTGAGGGCAACTACTCTCTTTGTGTCGTGGATGCCGTCGCCGGCTTTGAGGCGTTCCTGGATCTTTTGCTGAAAAAGGCGTTGCCTGAGGCCGAGCGTAAGGATTACCTGTCGCTCGAAGGCCCTTGCCTGTACGAACGGCTGCGCTTTTTTAAGAAGCTTATAGGCCGGGCCGGCGACCAGGACTCGCTTGAGCATTGCCTCGGCGACGCAGGCAGGGAACTTGATGATGCATTGGCCTGCTATGGCGATATCATGAGCAATAGTAACAAAACCATCGGGGCCTGTGAGGCCGCCAAAGCACTGGAAGCGGTTAAGAGCGCCATATATGACCTAAAATCCCGCTACGAAGTTTAGCCTAAATCGCCATGGCTACTTATGGGTGCGGACCACGAGCACGTTGCATGGCGCCCTGGTGACGATTTCGTCCGCCGTGCTACCCAACAAAAAAGTATAGTAGGAGGGGCGCTCGGTAGCGCCGATTATTATGAGAGAATAGCCCCCAGACCTGGCAACATCGACGATATTATCGACCACTCCACCCGTCTTAAACAAGGTCTCGACGGACGAGCCCAGCCGCTCCGCATGCAATTTAGCCTTTTTAAGGATGATGTTACCCTTCTCGGCATCGGCATCGGAGCCGACGAAAAGAGACGTGACAAGGCCACCTGACATCCGCTGAAAATGGAGGGCGATATTCAGCGCCCGCTGGGCGTGCTTATAGCCAGACGTGGGCACCAGGATCTTATCATACCTGATGGGCGGCAAGGCCTTAGCGTAGCTAAAGATGACGACCTCACAGGGCGCCTCCCTCAAGACCCTATCCACGACGTTACCAAAGAGGACCTTCTCGGGGACGGTTCGCTGGCTCGACCCCATCACGATCAGGTCGGCCTTGTAGCGGTCGGCCAGGTCAAGTATCGCCCGGGGAGTGTCACGGGCGGCGACTATCTCGAGCTTCGGCCTCACGCCACGGCTCTCACAATGCTTTGAGGCCTCCATGAGAAGCTCCCTGGCCTTCTCCTTCCTCGTCTCCGCATACTCGTAAGGAAGCTGCTGCGGCACCTCGATGACGTTTATCAGCCTCAAAGTACCCCCTTTTTCAAGCAGGTTGCAGGCGATCTCGACCAGGCTTTTAGTCGTCTCGGGCCTGGACACGGGCACGAGCACGCTCTTATGGAGAACTCCAGGTTCGCCCGCATTTCCTGTAGCGAGCAAAACCGGCCACGTTTTTGCCATCTTCAGGACGCCTATAGATATGAAAAGCACGGCGGGGAGGATAAGCATGAAAGAGCGATTGATAAATGTGAGCCATAGCATGTAGAGGCCTAATAGCAATAGGGCTGTAGCTAGCAGCGCATCGGCGGCCATGATGGATAGCGCAACTCTTCCCTGCCTTACCAGGCCCTTTTTCCTTACTAAGCTTGCCTCTGGCATGGAGCCTCCAATCGTTTCAAGTATTTCTCCTCCTTATTTCTTCCGATATCTCCGGGTGAAGCTCATGGGCTACTTCGGGGTAAGTCACCTGCGTGCCCGGCACCGACTCCTTCCAGTCCAGTCCCTGGCGTTTCCTGTACCAAAGGTAAAAGGCTATGCCCACGATGAACCACAGCGTCCCCACGATCTTGCCTATCTCGTGTAGGCTAAGCACCAGTATCCAGACGAAAAGGCATACGAAGAACCCTAGAAGGGGAAGTATGGGGACGACCGTGGGCTTGCCCCTCAGCTTTAGGCCGATGGCGAAGGGGGACTTGAACGGCCTGTACAGCTCCGGCCTCCTGTTCCTGAGCTTTATCAGGGCAAGGTTCACGAGCATGAACGAGACCAGGGCGCCGTAATTGTAAAGGTCGCCCAGTATCACAGTCGGGTCTTCACGGGTTAGCCGGTAGGTGCCCATGAGCCATACGAAAAGGATGAAGCCGACCGAGGCAAGGGTAAACACCACGATGGTCCGTGTGGGGACCCGAAACTTTGGGTGGATGTGGCTAAACCATACTGGCATTATCCTATAGCGGGCCATCGAGTACGTCACCCTGGAGGCGCCGATGACGCCCGTGTTCGTTGACATGAGCAGCATGGTGAACCCGAGGAATCCCACGTATAGTGGTAATATGATGACCAACGGGTTCGATGGAGTCAGCCCCAGCACGATGCCCCTCGCCACCCCTGCGACAGGGTCGTTCTGATACGTCTTGCCAATTACGCCTGGCGAGATGGTCGGAAGGCCTACTGCGAGCACGGTTAAAAGCATTCCGGCGAGTATGACGGCCACGATCAAGGCAAAAGTGGACTTAGGGATGGTCTTGTCAGGCCGTTTGGTCTCTTCGGCCGCCTGCGATATAGACTCCAGCCCGATGAATGAGACCATGGCCACCGTTATGCCCCACCCGAAGTTCGCCCAGGAGACGCCGGTGCCAAGCTGAGATATGTTTCCCGCAAAAGTGGGAAGGCTCCATACTAAGGCAAATCCGATGAGAAGCAGGATGGCCTCGCTTATGATGCTTAAAACCGAGAGGAATATGTTGAAGCTGGCGGACTCCCTTATCCCTATGTAGTTTAGCGCCATGAGGGCGACGCTGAGGATTATCGTGGCGGCGGCCTGGACAGTATAATCTGCTGTCCCTCCAGCCGATATGGTGTTAAGGCTGTTAAGGCTCGCCAGGCTCCCCACATATGGCACCCCTATCTGCCCCAGCCCCATCAAAAAGCTTCCCAGGTACCCCATGGTTATCCACCCGAATAGGGCTATATCTATGGTATAATCGAGCAGAAGGCCCCAGCCTGCGATGAAAGCCCAAAAGTCGTCAAACGCCTCCCTTGCGAATATGGAGGCGCCGCCAGCCTTTGGTATTGCCGATGCGAGCTCTGCATAGCTTAGCGCGGTGAACATGTACCCGAGGGCGGCCACTGCGAGCGCCAGCGGCGCCACGCCCGCTGCGAAGAAAAGCACAAGCCCGAGGGCTACGTAAATATCGGCCCCCACATCAGCGAACCCTATCGAGAAAGACCCCAGCACGCCCAGGTCTCTCTTTAGCGTTACCTCCTCTATCTCAGGAGTAGGCCAGGGTATGGGCGTAGACCTGGCCTCTGTTTCTGGCTCATCGCTGCTCGTTCAGGACACCTATTATAAGTCAACTTAAATATATAAAAACGTTAATAAAACTAAAACCCGTATATCGCCCTAAATTTCAATCAGCCTTATAACCCTGAGCCGGTGAATTTAAAAAGAGGAGCATATGCCAAGGCTTACGAAAAATGAGGATGCCTGTATAGCATGCCATAGGTGCGAGGCGATTTGCGCATGGGCGCACCACGTCGTCTTCAACCCCCATAAGGGCAGGGTAATCGTAGACCTGGAGTATCCTGACACACACCAGCTAAGGATATGCATACAATGCGGAAGGTGCGCTGACGCATGCCCGATGGACGCCATTTACCAGGACTTCACGATTTTAACGACGAGCGAGCAGGGCATCTACAGGCTGGATGAGAGCAAGTGTACGGGCTGCGGGGAGTGCATAGAGGCGTGCCCCACTAAAGTATTACAGTTTTATGCGGATAAGCGTATGCCCAGGAAGTGCGACTTTTGCCTTGGCCAGCCCATGTGCGTGCGCTATTGCCCGACAAAGGCTTTAGGCTGGGTACTGGGGTGACCTATGAGAGGCGGTTATGCGGGTAAGGTCCTGAGGCTTGACCTGGACGGGCCGTCATATAGGGTTGAGCGGCCACGCGAGGAGGACCTGGAGCGGTTCATAGGCGGAGAAGGGCTTTGCATAAAATACCTCTATGACGAGGTGCCCCCACACGCAGACCCCCTGGGCCCGGAGAACCGGCTGATATTCATGACCGGGCCGCTCACGGGCACCCTGGCCCCAACGTCCGGCAGGCACTGCGTGGCCACGAAATCGCCCTTGACAGGATGCCAGACCACCGCCCACGCAGGCGGCTCCTGGGGCGCAGAGCTCAAGTTTGCTGGCTACGACGGGATCATCGTAGAGGGGAAGAGCAAGAGCCCTGTATACGTGTTCATCGACGATGGGGACGTCCATTTTTATGATGCCAGCGGCCTATGGGGCAAGGATACGCTTCGGACGGACACGCTGATAAAGAAGGAATTGAACGACGATAAGCTCAGCATCACGTACATAGGCCCGGCTGGCGAGAATCTCGTAAAGTATGCGACGGTGATGAACGACCAGCAGCGCTCCGCGAGCCGGGGAGGCCCAGGAGCTGTCATGGGGTCCAAGAAGCTGAAGGCCATCGCAGTCAGGGGCACGCAGGACATCAGGGCCGCGAGCCCGGGGCGATATTTTAAGTCGATGAACGAGCTGCTGGATACGTGCTATGGCCATGTAGTGACGGGCAGCCTTTTCCCATCATACGGCGTCACCGGCATCATTGGGCTTATGAACGAGAAGGGCGCGTTGCCCACGAGAAATCATCAAACGGGTAATTTTGAGGGCGCCGACCGGATATCAGGCCAGGCCATGGCAAGCGCCATGCTAAAAAAGACGAGGGGATGCTTCTGCTGTACGATACACTGCACAAGGGTCATAGATATACCGTATGGTCCTTACCATGGCACCCGCGGCAAGGGGCCTGACTATGACTCCACCGTGGCATTCGGCTCCCAGTGTGGCAATGATAGCCTGGAGGCCGCCGCCCATGCCAACCTGCTATGTGACATGTACGGCCTCGATACCGTGTCGGCGGGCGCCACCATAGCGTGGGCCATGGAATTGTATGAGAGGGGGATAATAGGCGATGATGAAACTCGTGGAGTCAGGCTAAAGTGGGGAGACCACGAGGCCATGACCTCCATGGTGCACAAGATAGCCACCAGGTCGGAGTTTGGGGCCGTGCTGGCTGACGGGATTGAAGAAGCCGCTAAGAGGGTTGGGAGAGGCTCGGAAAGGTACGCCCAGAGCGTGAAAAACCTGGACCTGCCGGGCATCGAGGCGCGGGGGAGCAAGGGCATGGCGCTCGGCTACGCCACCGATAACAGGGGCGGGGATAACCTGAGGCCCTTCGCGGCGGCAGCAGAATGCATGGGCTTTCGCTCAAAGGAGCTGGGCATGCCTGAAAGCTTTGATGCCCTTGGCGAGGCGGACAAGGCGAGATGGGTCGTGCAGTGCCAGAACTATTCGGTTGCCGTAAACTCGCTTGTGGTATGCATGTTTACGATTATAGCTTTCACCGTGGAGCCGGGGCAATATGCGCGTCACCTGTCAGCGCTTACTGGAATGGAATACGATAAGGATAGGCTGCTTGAGGCGGGGGAGCGCATCTGGAACCTACAGAGGGCCTTTAATGCACGCGAAGGGTTCTCCCGCAGGGATGACCGCCTGCCATACCGCCTCACGTCAGAGCCCGTGCCCGATGGCCCGACCAAGGGCAGCGTCGTGCACCTTGAAAAGATGCTCGACGAGTACTATGAGGCAAGGGGCTGGGACAAGGAGACAGGATGGCCGACCAGGGAAAAGCTGGCTGCCCTGGGGCTGGAATACGCCGCAAACGACCTTGAGAAATCTCTCCCCGCCACGTAGAATTTATATTAAACAAATGTATAATATAAATGTGATAGTTATGAAGAAGGTCAAGATATATTCGCAACCTACCTGCCCTGATTGTAATAACGTCAAAGCATACCTTGATAGAAAGGGCGTTCCCTATGAGGACATCAACGTCCAGGAGGATAAGAAGGCGATGGAAGAGATGGTGAGGCGCTATGGCATCAGGGTGACGCCGGTGATAATCATCGGCGACAGGGTGATGGTCGGCTTCAACGCCCCAAAGCTTAACAAGCTTCTTAGCGCGGAAGATTAATCTATACTAAAGGCAAGATTTTTTTTTTGATGAGCCTACTTGACTTGATAGTTATTGGAGCTGGCCCGGCGGGCATGACTGCCGCCATATATGCGAAGCGTAAGGGCCTATCACTGCTTGTAATAACGGACTCGGTGGGCGGGCAGGTATCGAGCACTGGCAGAGTTGAGAATTACCCTGGCCTTGGAGGCGTCACCGGCCCGCAGCTCGTTTCCGCCATGAAAAAACAGCTCGAAGGTCTAAGCGTGGACATCAAGCTGGGGCGGGTCTCGAAGCTGGAAAAGATTGGGGATAATTTTAGGGTTACTACTGCGGGGGGCAATGCCTATGACGCCAGGGCTGTAATCATAGCCTCAGGGTCTCATTGGAGGGAGCTTGGCGTGCCGGGAGAGAAGGAGTATAAGAATAGGGGCGTGAGCTATTGTGCCACATGCGATGGCCCGCTGTTCGCGGGCATGGACGTCGCCGTAGTTGGAGGGGGAAACTCTGCGGCTGAGGCAGTGCTCGATATCATAAACATGGTTTCAAAGGTCTACCTTGTCGTGAGGAGCACGCTTAAGGCCGATAAGGTCATGGTAGACCGCATCATGGCGAGCGACAAAGTAACGGTCTTAACAGGCTATACCGTTGAGCGCATACATGGCAACGACTTCGTTGAGCACCTGGATATAATATCAAAGGATGGTGAGCGAAAAACGTTGAATGTGGGGGGCGTTTTCGTCGAGATAGGGCTGTCGCCAAACGTCAATTTCGCAAGAGGCCTTGTACAGCTTAACGATAGGGGCGAGATAGCGGTTGATGGCTACTGCCGCACCAGCGTTCCGGGCGTGTTTGCGGCCGGAGACGTGACAAGCGTTCCACAGAAGCAGATCGTGGTGGCGGCTGGCGAGGGCGCCAAAGCCGCCATGTCAGCCTACGCCTACCTGAGCATCCAAAAATAGCCCTATATCTCCTCTTCCTTCTTTTCAGAGGCCAGCTTGGCCACCGCCACGACCGCGTCGTCCTCGGACTTCAGCGTGATAATCTTTACGCCCTGGGTATTGCGGCCTATCTCCGAGACGTCCTTGACCTTGATGCGCATCATGATGCCGTCCCTCGTGACCAGTAGAATCTGGTCATCCTCGGTGACCGATGCGACAGCAACTACTCCACCATTACGCAAGGTGGTCTTGATGTTTATCATGCCCTGGCCTCCCCTGTGATGGGGCGTGTATTCAGAGACAGGGGTCCGCTTGCCAAACCCATTCTCGCACACTGTGAGGATTGAGGCGCCCTCGCTCAACACTTCCATCCCCACGACTCTATCCTTCTCGGCCAGGCGTATTCCTATTACTCCGGCCGCCTGCCTGCCCATGCTCCTGACCTCGGACTCGTGGAAGCGGTTCGCCTTGCCGTCCCTCGTCGCTATGAGCACTTCTTGGCCACCATTGGTCATTTTCACCGATATGAGCTCGTCGCCCTCATCGAGCTTGATTGCCATAATCCCGGTAGAGCGGATATTCTTGAACGCCGACAGGGGGGTCTTCTTGACGATGCCCTCCCTGGTACACATCATAAGGTAATGCCCATCATCGAACTCCTTTATGGGTATCATGGCGGTGATGGACTCGCTCGGCAACAGCGTGAGCAGGTTAACTATTGCCTTGCCCCTGGACTGGCGGCTCGCCACCGGTATCTCGTAGACCTTTAGCGAGTACACCCTTCCCTTGTTCGTGAAGAACAGCAGGTTGTCATGGGTCGAAGCGGCGAAAACGTCCACTACGAAGTCCTCGTCCTTGGTCTCCATCCCCATGACCCCCATGCCGCCCCTGCGCTGGGTGCGATACGTGTCCAGTGGCTGGCGCTTAATATACCCGGTATTGGAGATGGTGACCACGACGGTCTCCCTTGGTATTAAGTCCTCGTCCAGGATTTCGCCCTCAGACTCGACTATCCTTGTCCTGCGCTCGTCCCCATACTTTTCCTTTAGCTCCAGCAGCTCCTTCTTGATGATGTCGAGCACCTTCTGGGGGCTGGCCAGCACCTCTTTTAGATAATCGATAAGCTTTAGCTGCTCCGCCCGCTCATCCTCGACCTTCTTGCGCTCCAGGGCGGTCAGGCCTCTGAGCCGCATGTCCAGTATGGCCTTCGACTGCTCGTCGGACAGGCCATACTTAGACATGAATATGGCCTTTGCATCGTCCGCGCTCGCCGACTTTCTCAGTATGTCAACGAAGTCGTCAATATTATCAAGTGCTACCAGCAGGCCTGCCAGGATGTGCTCCCTGGCCTGCGCCTTCTTAAGCTCGAACTGGCTTCGCCTGGTGACCACGTCCTGCCTGTGCCTTATGTAATGCTCTATGGCCTGCTTCAGGCTCAGCGTCATGGGCTGGTTATCGACCAAAGCAAGGTTGTTTACGCCGAAGGACACCTCCATCTGGGTGTGCCTGTAAAGCTGGTTCAAGATGACACGGCCATTCGCCGACTTCTTGAGCTCGATGACTATGCGCATGCCATCCCGGTCGGACTCGTCCCTGAGATCGGATATGCCCTCTATCTTCTTGTCCCTAACCAGGTTCGCTATGTCCTCTATGAGCTTCGCCTTATTCACCTGGTAGGGCAACTCGGTTACAATTATGACGTCCTTGCCGCCCTCCTGCGTGATCTCAGCGACAGCCCTTATCTTTATGGCTCCCCTGCCGGTCAGGTAAGCCTCCTTTATGCCCTCCCTTCCATAGATTATGGCTCCGGTCGGGAAGTCCGGGCCCTTCACGTAATTTAACAGCTCAAGGGGGGATATTTCCGGGTTGTCGATGACGGCCACGGTACCATCTATCACTTCGGCAAGGTTGTGCGGGGGAATGTTGGTCGCCATGCCCACGGCTATCCCGGAGGAGCCGTTGATGAGCAGGTTCGGCAGCTTCGCCGGCAATACCACGGGCTCCTTCAGCGACTCGTCAAAGTTGGGTATGAAGTCGACCGTCTCCTTGTCCAGGTCGGCCAGCATCTCGTCGGCTATCCTCGCCAGGCGGATCTCGGTATAACGCATTGCGGCTGCGCCGTCTCCATCAATGCTGCCGAAGTTGCCCTGGCCGTCTATCAAAGGATATCGCAAAGAGAAGTCCTGGACCATCCTGACGATGGTATCATAGATCGCCATATCCCCGTGGGGGTGATACTTACCCATGACGTCGCCCACAACCCTTGCGGACTTCTTGTAGGGCTTATCATGGGTGTTCCCAAGCTCATACATGCCATACAATACCCTGCGGTGCACGGGCTTCAGCCCGTCCCTCACGTCGGGGAGCGCCCTGCCCACGATTACGCTCATGGCGTAATCTATGTAGGACCTCTTCATCTCTTCCTCGATCTTTACGGGGATGACCTTTTGTAACGACTTCTGCTCATCCATATTATCATACGTCCAGGTTTCTCACGAGCTTGGCGTTCTTCTCTATGAAGGCCTTCCTGGGCTCCACCTTGTCGCCCATCAGCACCGAGAATATGTGGTCCGCCTCCGCGGCGTCCTCGAGCGTGACCTTCAGCACCGTCCTTGTCTCCGGGTCCATGGTAGTGCTCCAGAGCTGCTCTGGGTTCATCTCACCAAGGCCCTTATAGCGCTGTATGGTATAGTTTGACCTGCCCATCTCATCTAGCGCCGCGTTAAGCTCCTTTTCGCTATAGACGTACCTTTCCTCCTTTCCCTTTTTAATCTTGAACAGGGGCGGCTGGGCTATGTAAACGTAGCCCGCCTCGACCAGCGGCTTCATGTAGCGATAGAAGAAGGTGAGGAGAAGCGTCCTGATGTGCGCACCGTCCACATCCGCATCCGTCATTAGTATGATCTTATGATACCGGGCCTTCGAGATGTCGAACTCGTCCCCAACGCTGGTCCCCAGCGCCGTGATGAGCGCCTTTATCTCCTCGCTCTGGAGCGCCTTGCTCAGCCTGGCCTTCTCGACGTTCAGTATCTTGCCGCGGAGAGGCAAGATGGCCTGGTACATCCGGTTTCGCCCCTGCTTTGCCGAGCCGCCCGCAGAGTCCCCCTCGACCAGGTATAGCTCGCATTTCTCCGGGTCCTTTTCCGAGCAGTCCGCCAGCTTGCCAGGGAGCGTGGAGCTCTCCAGCGCAGACTTGCGCCTCGTCAGCTCCCGTGCCTTACGCGCCGCCTCCCTCGCGTGGAACGCCTGGATGGCCTTTTCGATTATCTTGCGCGCGTCCGCCGGGTTCTCCTCCAGGTAATCGTCCAGTCCCTCTCCGACGAGCGAATTTACGATGCCCTGCACCTCGCTATTGCCCAGCTTGGTCTTGGTCTGCCCCTCAAACTGGGGGTTCGTAAGCTTGACGCTGATAATGGCTGTGAGCCCCTCCCTGACATCGTCGCCAGAGAGCACCATGTCGCCCTTCAGCAGGTTATTTTTCTTAGCGTAGTCGTTAAAGCTGCGCGTCAGGGCTGACCTGAAGCCGCTGAGGTGGGTGCCGCCCTCAGTCGTATTAATATTATTGGCGAAAGCCAATACTATCTCGTTATAGCCATCGTTGTACTGCATGGCTATCTCTACATTAGTAGTATCCTTCTGCTTTTCAAAGTAGATGACCTTATCATGGAGTGGCGTCTTGCCCTCGTTCAGGTAATGGACGAACTGTACGATTCCGCCCTCGTAGTGGAAGACTTCCGACACGCCCGACCTGGCATCCGTAAAAGTAATCTTAATGCCCTTGTTGAGAAAGGCCAGCTCCCTGAGCCGGTTTGCCAGTATATCATACTTGAACTCGGTTGTCTCGAATATCGTGGGGTCCGGCTTGAACGTCACCCTCGTGCCGGTGCCGATTGCCGTGCCTATCTCATGGACTTCGTCCGTAGGCTTGCCCCTCACGTAGTCCTGCACGTAAAGCCTGCCGTTTCTCCTTACTTCGACCTTCATCCATTCGGAGAGGGCGTTCACCACCGACACGCCCACGCCGTGTAGCCCGCCTGACACCTTGTACGTCCTGTTGTCAAACTTGCCGCCGGCGTGAAGCATGGTCATGACTATCTCGAGGGCTGGCCTGTGGTATTTTTCGTGCATCTCGACGGGGATGCCTCTCCCATCGTCGTTGACCGTCACGCTTCCATCGTTATTGATCGAGACCTCGATGTTCTTGCAGTACCCGGCAAGCGCCTCGTCGATGCTGTTATCTACCACCTCGTATACAAGATGATGCAGGCCCCTCTCGTCCGTTGAGCCTATGTACATGCTGGGCCTCTTTCTCACCGCTTCGAGGCCCTCCAGCACCTGTATGCTCGAGGCATCGTACGCCTGTGGCGGCATCTCGCTAGACATTATATGCTCTACCTCTCCTTTTTAGGTCGTTAAAAATTTTTGCTGCAATGGATGAAATTTTACCCCTTTACCTTAATTTTTATATAAACGGGTTTTTGACCTATGTTTGCCTTTTCGTGTACCTATTTTAATAGCCCGCCATAGCATATATATTTAGTGCTCCGGGCTGAAATGAGGCAAGAGTGAATAATGAATGACAAGGTTAAATACTTGTTATTCTTTCGATCTCTTCGTTCCATGCAACTTTTAGCGCTTTTGGTACACTCTTATCACTTAGATGGCTTATCATTTTATCCTGAAATATCCTCCTCCCTCTAACGCCGATAATGACTAGAGAATTTATTAGCCAACCCCTTATATCGATGAACCTATACAAAACATAGGTAAGAATATCCAGAAGAGCTTGGGGGTTCGATTCCCTGGAGACCATATCGATTAAAGTGATTAATGCATCATAGCCTTCTTTATCCTTCAGCCCTTGTCTTGTCATCTCGTTAAACTTTACATTTCTGCGAAAAACGCTTAGATACGGGCCTCTAGAGCAAGGCATGCTCTTCTCATTTCTGCACTAAAAGGCACCCGTGGTTTAAGGTTGTTAATAAAGCTCTCCTCTGCGAGCTTATAGCCTTGTTCGAGGATTTCCCTACACTTTTGTTCATTCACAGGCATGATAGATGGCTCAATAATTTACCCAGAGCACTTCCCTTCTAGGCTTTTTTATGGAATGGCAATTTTTAACCGGCTCTTCTATACACTTCCAATCATTATATAGTCTATCCATTAGCTCGCAATGGTAACCGGATATGGCGACCTTGCCCTTAACGCCATGTAAAACATCTGCCAGCCTTAAATGCTCTTCTTCACTCATTTCATACTTATATGACTTAACATCTCCCCTGGACTCATGAGGATACGGGGGGTCACAATAGAAAAGGGTATCTTTACTATCGTATAGCCTTATGACCTCGATGGCCGGCCTGTTCTCTATCTGTACCCTTAAAAGTCGCTCGGCGATTTCGGGTAAGCCCTCAATGCTGCCAAGCCACCTTGAGACGGCTCCGGACATGCCCGCTCTGCTCGTTAATTTACAGTTTGCCCATCGCCCTATTGAGGCTGTCTGGGCAAGGCCAGTCCTGACTTGCCTGGCCCTTACAAAAAACCGCCTTGCCCTCTCTAGGTCCGATAGCTCTCCGTCGGGCTCGGAAATTGCCAGGGCGAATTCTTCCCTTGAAAACGGAGTCAGGGCTATCGCCTTAATCAAATCCTCCGTCTGATTTCTCAATACCCTGAAGAAATTAACGACTTCTCCATCGATATCATTATACGTCTCTATCGGTGAAGGGTGCCTGTTTAGCAATACTGCTGCGGAGCCGCCGAAAGGCTCGCAATAGTGATGCGTATAGGGTAATAGGGGCAATAGCCAGTTAAGATGGCTATACTTGCCTCCATACCATCCAAATGCAATCTTTCTTCCGGGCGACTTAATGCCAGGTTCAGAAAGCCCCTCCTCATGCTGTAAAGCCATTTGAATTCCAGGCTTTTTTATAGCCGGTGTTAATGTGGATATTAGTTTTTCGTTTGCACCGGTATTCTCTGAGTCATCAGAGTACATGTCGTTCTCCTTACATAATCTCTTGCTTCCTAATGATATATACTTCATGATAGAGTGAAGTGAAATTATTAATAGGATAGCTGGGTTTGTCTTACTTATGAGGCTTGATGAGTATCTTGTTAGAGAGGGTTTAGTCTCCTCGAGGAGCCGGGCGAAGCACCTCATAGAAAGAGGGCTGGTGAAGGTGGATGGAAAGGCGATAACGAAGCCCTCCCAGAGGATCGAGTATGGGAGGGCTGTGACAGTAGAGGGGGAGGACAGGCCGGAGGGATACTTTAAGCTGAAGCGCATACAGGATGAGTCGGGCATTTTAAGGGAAGGGGACGCGGTGCTCGACATCGGGTCAAGCGCGGGCGGGTTCTTGATGTATGCCGCAGGCATCGCCTCGAGGGCCACGGGCATCGAGTTTAGCGAGGAGTTCAAAAAGCCTCTTAGGGCGGTTGAAAAGGAGTACCCTAACGTGAAGGTCTTCTTCGGCGACGCCTTCACGATGGATATAGCGAAGCTGGACGGCCCCTACGACGTCATCCTGAACGACATGACCGTCGAGCCCATGAGCTCCGTCGACGTCCTGGCACGATACCTGCAACTATTAAAGAAAAACGGCAGAGCCCTACAGGTGATAAAGCTCGGCCAGGCGGGCAGCCTCGATCCCATCGTAAAAAAACTAGAAGACACAGGCCTAAAAGTAATAAAAATCATAAAACCAGAAAAGATGGAAGCCTACATCATAGCAGAAAAATAAAAGAGTTAGCCAAAGATGGCACCCATGCCCGACGCCGCCTCTTCCTCCTCCTTGTGAACGTAGTCGAGAACCTGCCTCTCCTCATCGCCAGAAAGCTTCGCAAGCGGCAGCTTCGACTCCTCGATGCGCCTCAGCGCCTCCTTCATCTTCTCCGGGTCCTCAGCCTTTACATACAGGTAATAGCCAGACTTGCGCGCCGTGCCCATGAGCGCGGCCTCCCTGGCGCTCGGCCCGAGGCGCTTGAAAAATTCCTCTTCTAGAAGCTTGTCCACGGACTTCTTATCCTTCTCCTCGTAAAAATATACTACTTCCATTTGTACACCTTTTAGCTTATTGCCGGCGATGGCTCATAAATGTGATGCTCAAGCGCGGTAATGCTTCCGAAGCCTGCTTATCTGCTCTCCTTTGAATATGATTTTTTCGACAACGGGGCCATGGGGCGGAGAATCCCCTTGAAACGATGAGATGGATCCGCCCCTTGCTCTTCAACATGAAAATAATACTTTTGGCAAGCATACTGTGAATGTATAAATAGTCGAGAATAGTATTTATGTCTTGAAGTTCCACCGTATGGCAGCCAAAATTTTGTTCTACACAGGAACCGTCTTCCGTGTTTGAGGACAAGGCCTCCATGGGCTCCGCCCGATGCTGAGATGACAGGCTGAAAGTACGCTCGCCCCTGGAGAAGGAATGGAGCGTACAAGGTGGATGCTCCTGATTTCAATCAGGAGAGAAGGTCACGCTTAACCAGCACCCTATCATACCTAAAAAGGATACGGGACGCTCCTATCATGTCCAGCGCCTTCTTCGGGCCTTCGATGGGGTCGCTCGTGTGGACGATGGAGACGACGGCACCTCTAGCCATATAGCCCTCAATAAAAATATCCTACAACTAATATTTTTCCATAATCTCGGCCGGCGTATATACCTCGCTCAGCCACTTAAAGTGCCTCTTATTATTCGTGACCATGGGTATCTTACGCTTATAGGCATACGCCCCGATGGCATAATCGACTGCATTATCCGAGAAATCGTGTCCCTGCAGCGCATTTTTTGCCGCAATCAGCGCTTGTCCCTTATCGAACGAAATGACCTCGATATCCAGGCCATTTAAAATGCCTAAAAATCTTGTCATTGACCCGCCCACTCTTTTCATCTCATTGTAAGATAGCTCCATAAATGCAAGTGAGGACAGGTAGCCTTTCACGTCTTTTTTCCTCATCCATTCTAAAAAATCCGGGTCGCTTCTAAAAACATTAGAATCCAGGCATACGTCCATTAGACAATACCTTCTCTCTTTAGCCTTTTAGCCCATCCTTCCCTGAACTCTTTATCCGTTTTGTCAAAATCCTTAAAACCTTCCGCCATCTCATATATCATGTCTTTTAGGCTTCTAAGAACGACCTTATCATCCTCCTCAATGAATACGACTTTATCGCCGGGCCCGACCCCGATCTTATTTCGGACATCGGCAGGCAACGTTATCTGGTTCTGGCTCGATACCTTACTTGAACATGGCTCCATTTATAATCACATATCATTAAATGATTATAGCAATATTAAATGTATCTGTTATAGCATTTAACTACAAACCTGGAAAGCTATAAAAGCTACGAATACAGTATGGAATCCGGCATATGACTATCATCGAAATGGCGAAGTGCATCCTTAAGGAGGGCCCCATCTGCGATAGCTGCCTGGGCAGGCAGTTCGGCAAGCTGTCGACGGGCTTAACGAACGCACAGCGCGGCTTCGCCATCAAGGTCGCCCTTTCGATGCAGGCGGCCGCTGATGGCGACATGGAGGCTCAAAATCTATTGGCCACGTCGTTTCTGCCGGCCAGGAAGGTCCTGGGCATTGAGGCTCAGGACGAGGAGTGCTGGCTCTGCAGGGGATTATTCCAGGATTTAAAAAATATCGAAAAATGGGCTGACAGGTGTATCGAGGCCGCAAAGGGCTTTGAGTACGACACGCTGCTCGTGGGCACGAAGGTGCCGCCCATCTACTCTGAAAAGGAGGAGGTGCTCTGGGCCGAGTGCGGCCTCACCCATGCCGAGCCCCTGAAGGCGGAGCTGAACCGCGAAGTGGGGAAAGCCGTATCCATTAAGGCGGGCAAAGAAGTGGACTTCAAGAGGCCCGACGTCGTCTTCACCATCGACCTCGCTAAAGATATGGTGGAGATGAAGGCTAACTCGTTATTCATATATGGCCGCTATAACAAGTACGTCCGGGACATCCCGCAAACGAGGTGGCCGTGCAGGGAATGCGGCGGAAAAGGGGTAAAGGGCGAGGCCATATGCCAGCATTGTGGGGGCACGGGCAAGATGTACCCGACGTCCGTTGAGGAGCAGATAAGCCACGAGGTAAAGCTGGCCTTTAATGCGGAGGACGGCGTGCTTCACGGGGCAGGCAGGGAGGACATAGACGCCCGCATGCTCGGGGAGGGGAGGCCGTTCATCATGGAGGTCGTCAGCCCCCGCACCCGATGGGTGGACCTCGAAAGCCTGGAGCAAAGGATAAACGCCTACGCCTCGGGCAGGGTATCGGTTTCAGGCCTTCATTACGTTGATAAAAGTGCAGTCAGGGAAATAAAAAGCATAAAGCCCGATAAGACTTACAGGCTTAAAGTTATATACAATGACGCTCTTTCAATAGAAACGCTTAAATCTTCGCTGGCTATCCTATCTGGCGCGGCCATATGCCAGCGGACGCCCGAAAGGGTCCTGCACCGAAGGGCTGACCTTGAGAGAAGGCGCAGGGTATATGATATAACGCTTGAAGAGCTAAACGAAGCGGAGAAGTATTTCATCATAACCGTCCGGTGCGAAGGCGGGCTTTACGTGAAAGAGCTCGTATCCGGCGATAAAGGCCGGACAAGCCCGTCCCTCTCGGCCCTGCTGGGCAGGGAGTGCCGCGTCGCAGAGCTGGACGTTATAAGCGTCGAAGGAGGAATATCATGGCAAGATCACATGGCGAAAGAAAGAAGACCAGGTACAAGTTCACAAAGGCGCTAAGGGAGCGGGGACTCTCGCCCGTAAGCCGTGCAGTCCAGGAGTTCGAGGTCGGGCAGAAGGTCCACATCGACATCGACCCGAGCGTCCACAAGGGCATGCCATATCGCCGCTTCCAGGGCAGGACTTGCACTGTCATCGGGACCCGCGGTAGGGCCTACATACTTGAGATGTACGACGGCGGCCTCAGGAAGGAGATCATCGCCCGCCCACAGCACCTCAAGCCCCAGAAAGGCCAGTAATCTGGTGACGTTGCATGATAATAAAGAAGGTAGAGAGCGAGGAGCTATTAACGCTCCCCGAGGTCAGGGATATCCTTAACCGTATCAAGGAAGAGCGGGAAAAGGCGGGCCAGGAGCTGCGCTACGAGCAGAAGCGTGCCGTGGAGCACGCCAACCTTTTTGCCAAGGTTGGCGCAAAGGAGTCCAGGGACATGGTTAACGAGCTTCTTACCCTCGAGAAGATGAAGCTGGACATAGCGGTGAAGATAGCAAACCTGTGCCCGCGCACGAAGGATGAGCTTCGGGCTATATACGCTAAGGAGAGGTTTACGCTTAGCGAGGCAGAGCTTAAGGCCATACTGGATATCGTAGGTAAATATATCCAGGCTTAAGCAATCTTTTTTTATTTAAACGTATTATATTGTATGAGGGCGACCCTTGATGCCGATGACCCATACTACTGATATTAAAGAAGAATACGCCTATATCCTGGACTTTCTCCCCACCGGGCACGCCGAGGACACGAGGCCGATACACTTGCGTAAGCCGCTGGCCCAGGCGCTTGGCGCGGAGCACTTCATATTGCTTGAGCTGAGCGTCAAGGAGGGCGCGAGGGTGGAGATCGAGAGCAAGGTGTTCGTTGGCAAGGGGGAGAGGGATATTGTCAAGCACGTCGAGAAGAGGCTGAAGTATGACGAGCTGACCCCGAGCGCTAAGGTCGAGCTGCCGTACATTATCGAGAAGATCGTCAGGGAGAACGAGGCTAAGTACGTGGAGTTCTTCAACACGGCGCAGCCTATCACGACGAGGCTGCACATGCTGGAGCTGTTGCCGGGCATCGGCAAGAAGATGATGTGGGCGATAATAGACGAACGCAAGAAGGGAAAGTTCAGGAGCTTTGCGGAAATTGAGGCCCGCATTAAGGGCCTGCACCACCCGGAGAAGCTTATCGCCAAGCGGATTGAGCAGGAGATTCAGGACGAGCAGCTTAAGTACAGGATGTTTGCCCGGTAATGTCCGCCAGCATTAAGCCCGATAAGCGCAAAGATCAACATTTTTTAATTGACAGGGATGTTTTGCGTAAAATCGTTGATTTTGCGGATATTCATGGGAATGAGGATGTCTTAGAGATTGGCGCCGGCCCGGGGAACCTGACGGAGCTACTTGCCCAAAGGGCTCGCCACGTCTATTCCATTGAAATTGACCCCGCGCTGGCCTCTCTCCTGGAGGAGCGGTTCAAGGACTCAAACGTCACTATTATCATGGGTAATGCGCTGAAGGTGGCGTTTCCTCGCTTTGATAAGGTTGTGGCGAACCTGCCTTACTCGATATCTTCTGAGGTTACGTTTAAGCTGCTGAGGCACGATTTCAGGCTTGGCATACTTATGTATCAGCGGGAGTTCGCCAGGAGGATGATGGCGAAGGTGGGGGAATCTGAGTATTCGCGGCTCTCTGTGGGCGTGCAGTATTTTGCCGATGTGGAGGTGTTGATGAAGGTGCCGCCTCGAGCTTTTATTCCGCCGCCCGAGGTGGAGTCCGCAGTCGTGAAGCTTACGCCGAGGCCAGCCTCGTATTCGGTCAAGGATAGGGGCCTGTTTATGGGCCTGGTGACGGCCGCCTTTATGGGTAGGCGTAAGCGGCTCAGGAATGCCCTCGCCAAGGGAGAGCACGTCGTGGGCATTACAAACATGAAGGAGCTTACGTTAAAGCTGCCGCAGGACTTGATGGAGATGCGGGCCGAAGAGGTGTCGCCGGAAGAGTATGCAAGGCTGGCCGACCTCTTGTGCGAGTTGAGAGGGCATGAGCATCAGGATATACCGGGATAAGGAGTTTGAGCTGCTTGACGAGGTCTATGACCCTGGCGAGGACTCCTTTTTGCTGGTAGAGGCGGCTCTGAATGAGGCGCGCCCGTGCGATAAGGTGCTGGAAGTTGGCACGGGCTGTGGCATCGTTTCGCTGTTTGTAAAAGAGGTAGCTGCCAGCGTTGTGGCGACCGACATAAGCCCTCACGCATGCAGGAATGCCAGGCTTAATGGCGTTCCAGTGGTCAGGACGGACCTCTTTAGCGGGATATGCGGCAGGTTCGACCTCGTTGTTTTTAACCCGCCGTACCTGCCGACTCCGCCGGAGGAGCGGCTTAGCTCGTGGCTGAACCGGGCCTTTGACGGCGGCCCCACTGGAAGGAAAGAGGTCTCGCGCTTTCTAGCGGACATCGACCGCATACTGGCCCCTGGTGGGCGCATCCTTACTGTAATCTCTACGCTGACGGGCATCGACGAGACCAAAAGGATGTTCGAGGAGCGCGGCTTCAAGGCAGAACAGGTTTCCAGCGAAAAGGTGCCCTTCGAGAGGCTCGTCGTATTAAAATGCATAAGATAGGAATCATTATTTCATCAGGCTGCATAAATAAAGCTCGATATAGCCAGGTGAATTGGATTGAGGTACGTGACTGTCGAGGAGATGCGGGCCCTGGAGGCCAACTCCGACTATTTTGGCGTGACATATGGAATGCTCATGGAAAACGCCGGCCGGAAGGCCGCAGAGTCCATCATCGCCCTTTATAAAAAATGCAGGGTGCTCGTCGTCTGCGGCACAGGGAATAATGGAGGCGATGGGGCGGTAGTGGCCAGGCTGCTTGTGAACGCTGGCTACAATGTGATGGTCATCCTGCTTGGCAGGGTGGGCCAGGTAAAGCCCGGCCCGGCCCTGGTTAACCTGGAGATAGCCCGTGGGATGGATATCCCCGTGATTGAGGCGGCCACGCCGGGCCAGATCCCTGAGGAGGCGTTCGCGGAGTGCGACCTGATAGTAGATGCTATATTAGGTACAGGCTTCCACGGCATTCCCAGGGAGCCTGCCAGGACTGCCATACGATTGATAAATGAGAGCAAAGCCCATAAAGTGTCGCTGGACCTGCCGAGCGGCCTGGACGCGAATACTGGCGAATGCGTCGAGTGCGTATGCCCGGACCTCGTGATAGCCTTCCACGCCCCGAAAAAGGGGCTTGAGCGCTACCGTGTAGAAGTGGTGGATATTGGCATACCGGAGAAGGCGCTCACCCATACCGGCCCTGGAGACTTAATCGGGCTGAAGACGCGGAGCGATTTCGTGGAAAAAGGTGGTGGAGGGCGTTTACTTGTCATCGGAGGAGGCCCCTACACGGGTGCGCCCACTTTCACCGCATTGGCTGCCTACCGCTCCGGCGCGGAGATTGTCACGGTTGCCGCGCCCAGGAGGGCCGCTAGCATAATAGCATCTTTTTCGCCCGACCTTATCGTGAGGCCGCTCTCCCATGAGGACTTCATTGTTAGAGAGGATATACCTACGCTTAAAAAGCTTATCGAGAGACACCACGCCGTGGCGGTGGGCATGGGCCTTGGGAGGGAGCCTGAGACGCTGGCGGCCGTTAAGGAGATACTTCCATTGTGCGAGAGGGTTGTCATAGACGCTGATGCGTTGCAGCCCGATATGCCCCTGCATGGCATCATCACCCCTAACGTTCATGAGTTCGAGAGGCTGAGCGGTGAGCATCTGGGGCCGAATGATGATGCGGCCGAAAAAGTAAAGGCGTTTTCGGCAAAAAATGGCCTGGTCACGCTATGGAAGGGCAGCCCTGCGGTCGTTAGCGACGGCAACGTGGCGAAGGTGAACAGTACGGGTAACGCTGGAATGGCGGTCGGCGGCGCCGGGGACGTCCTGGCCGGGATCGTTGGGGCCTTCTATTGTCGCAACCCCGCATATAAGTCTGCCTGTGCCGCGGCCTTCATAAGCGGGGCCGCGGGCGACATGGCCTTCGAGGATAAGGGGTATGGAATGATGGCCTCTGATATGTTGAACATGATACCTTATGCTGTGAAGAAGTACTGGCCGAGAAAGGAAAAATAGTTAAGCCATATCGGCCAAGATATACCGGGGCTTGTACATGCGTTCCAGCGATTTCACCCATGTCGAGGGCGACAGGGTCAGGATGGTAGACGTGGGGGCCAAGGAGGACGTCGTCCGCACGGCCAGGGCAAGCGGCATCATACGATTAACCAGGCAAACTATGGATTTAATAAAGACGGGCAGCGTTAAGAAGGGGAATGTCTTGGCGACGGCCAGGATTGCGGCCATCCAGGCTGCCAAGCACACGTGGGAGACGATACCTCTTTGCCACCAGATCCCGATCACTGGAATCGACGTGGACTTTGAGGTTGGCGATACGACCATAAAGGCCACCGCCGAGGTGCGCTCGGTGGGCAAGACGGGCGTGGAGATGGAGGCGCTCTGCGCCGTGAGCACTGCGCTGCTAACCATATGGGACATGGTTAAAGCCGTCGAGAAGGACGAGACCGGCAATTACCCGGAGACGCGTATTTCAGACATCATTGTGGAAAAAAAGGTCAAGGAGCAGCCTGGTAAGCGATGATGTCGGTCCGCGTTGTTCTGGTGGAGCCCAGGTATGAAGGCAACGTGGGCGCCGTCTGCCGGGTGATGAAGAACTTCGGGTTTAGCGAGCTCTTTTTGGTAAAGCCGTGCGGGCTTGGCGACTTCGCGAAGGCCATGTCCATGCACGCCCGCGACGTACTCGAGTCGGCCCGCATCGTGGACACGTTTGAGGAGGCGCTTGAAGGCGTTGATATCGCCATTGCGACCACCGGTAAGCCCGGGGCCAGGCTTGCTGGCCATGTGAGGCATCCATATTTTAACCCGAAAGAGCTTCGGGAGATGCTCGAGGATAAAGCGGGCACTGCGGCGCTCGTTTTTGGAAGGGAGGACCGTGGCCTGACCAACGATACGCTGGAGAGGTGCGACATCGTCGCATACATCCCTACCTCTAAAGAGTACCCAATAATGAACCTGTCTCAGGCTGTGGCCATATTCATGTACGAGCTTTCAGGCTTTAAGGGCGGCAGGGTCGCCCTTGCAAGCCGTGAATTGATGGACGTCTTTTATAGCCATTATGAAGGGCTATTGGACGATATAGGGTATCCCGAGCATAAGAAGGGCAGGACCATGACTATGCTGAGGCGCATCTATGGCAGGGCGATGCTCAACGAGCGGGAGTACTATACGATGATGGGCGTCCTTCATGAGATAGAGCTGGCCCTGGAGCGGGCCAGGAAACATGGCTAGCAGGCGTTGTACTTCTTGATTATTTCCTTGAAGGCGTCGGCCACGATGCCCAGCTTTTCCCTTCCTACCCCAAAGGTGCTTATCTTAAAATTCTTAGTGAGGCCTGGCTTTATCCCGTGGATGCTGCGGGCCTTCATCTCGCGGTATAGGAAGTAGCGGTCGGTTTTTTGGGATATCTCGTAGAGGGGCATTGCCTCGAAGAACATGAGGTCATGGTTGTGAGGCTTGTCCCCCATCTGCCTGAGGCCCAGATTTTCGAGCTGCGCGGAAAGCCATCTTGCGTTTTCGACCTCTTTTTGCCAGTTTTCCGGCCTGGCGCGCTCGTATACGGCAGGAAATGATGCGATCATGGTCATTATCGTGGCCCCGCGGGCCGTGCAGCCGAGCAGCTCGATCTCCTTTGTCTTGTGCGTTTTCGACTTTTCGAGCACTATGGGGGCGTATTCTTCGCTTACCCCTAATACGCCGATTGGCCCGGAGGCCGACATGGACTTGTGGCCGCTGCCCGCCACGAAGTCTGCGCCGAGCTCTTTTGCGTTGAATGGCATCCTGCCTATTGCGTAGGCGCCGTTCACGAGGAATGGTATGCCATTATCGTGCACAAGCCTTGATATCGCCTTCACGTCCGCAAGGTTGCCATAATTGCCGTCCGGATAGGTGAGGAGGGCTAGCGCCGGCGGCCTCCCCGTTTCACGCTTTACCTCCTCGATGGCCTGGGCGTACTTCTCAAGCGTGATCTTATACTCAGGGGCAGGAGTCTTTTCCACAAGCTTAACGTTAAGGCGGGCACGCTGGGCCGCCACCAGAGATGAATAGTGTGCATTCCCATCCATGACGACCCAATCCCCCTCCTTGCAAATAGAATGCATTACCGCGAACTTGGCCTCCCGTGCGCCATTGGTGATGCGCACATGGTCGCATCCCAAAAACTCGGGCAGCGCCTTGTGCACGAAATCGTATATTGGGGGCGTCTTTATCTCATCAAGCGCGCCGCCACAATAATCGCATACCGAGTACTCATCGCCCCACTCCTGTAGGGCATGCCTCGCCTCGGGCGTGAGTACGCCACCAGTCTGTAGGGGGTCAAGGTTTATATCTCTGGGAGTATCACGCTTAATGAATCCAAACTTTGACAGGTTAATAGACATTACACAAACCACATTTCACTGATTATATTTAAGATTGTCTTCACATGAAGGCTTAAACATAACTTTTATGTAGTAGAAATGACTTTCTAAACAGATGTTGGGCCCGTAGCTTAGCCAGGTCGGAACTGTCAAAAGGACAGCGACAAGCGCTCGGCTGATAACCGAGAGGCCCTGCGTTCAAATCGCAGCGGGCCCATCAATAAAAATTGATATCAGCTTTTCATTAAAAGCCAGACGGCTCTTTTAGGGGCTGAATGGTGGATTCGCTCCGCCCCCAGTCATTAGAAGCAGAAGATAGAACGTCTAACACATGGCACTCAACGCGAAAGCATAACCACAAACTTGAAAGCGAGCGAAATCATAGGGTAAGCATCTTATGAGAAACGTGAGGCTTTATGGCGATAATATAATCGTTGGCGGCGGGCTCGCAGGCCTTGTGGCCGCATTAAGGCTACACGGAGACACCATTTTATTATCAAGCGGGGTGGGCGCGACCGCAATTTCAAGCGGCACCTTCTCTCCTCTAGCTGGAGACGTCGAAGCTGAAGAATGGTTTATAAACTTGATGAATGCCACGGAGTGCCCCTACACAAGGGGTGACTGCGCTACAGTTTCACGGGATATAAAAAGCGGCATCGTCCAGGCATCCACATTAATCAGGGGCCGACCTGCTTTTATATCAATTAATGAACAGCCTGAGGGGTTCTTACCCATAGAATTCATGAGGGGCCGCTCGCTACAGGAGATGGCAAGAATACTGGACAATGATGAGGGCAGCGTCGACGCTTTATGCGACGCCTTAAAAAAGGCCAGGGCAGAAAGCATTCTATTGCCGCCCATACTGGGAATCTCGAGGACTGATGAGATACGGAAAAAACTATGTAATGTTTTAGGCGTGGAAGCTGGCGAGTATGCCATGGCACCCTCAGTCCTTGGGATGAGGCTGATACGAGCATTAAGAAAAAAGGCTACACAAAACCCCCGCATCGAAATGCTAGATATAGCGAGGGTCGAGCGAATCGAAGATGGACGAGTGATGGGAAAGATGGGGACCAAGGGCAAGCGGGAATTCATGGCGCATGCCGATAACCTTTTCATCGCTACGGGAGGCCTGCTGACAGGCTTTAAAGTTGAGGGCGACAGCCTGCTCGAGCCGTTTACAAGGGCAACCGTATGTATGGACTTCGAGGCAGACCTGAATGAGGAGTTTCTTTCGCAACACCCGCTCATGTACAAAGGGATTGGGGAGAAGCATTTCATAAAGGGCTTCAAGAACGTCCGCGCCCTCGGGTCGACTGCGCATGGCTTCGGCCTGTACAGGGCGCTGGTGAGCGGCTACAGGGCGGGTGAAGGCCTTGAGTGAGAACTGCATCAAGTGTGGCGTCTGCGAGATGGTCTGCCCTTCGGCGTTGAGCTCGCTAAGGGCCCTGGACATGGAGAGGTCGGCAAAGCCCCCCGCCGAGGTCACTAATTGCACCACGTGTAACCGCTGTGTGGCCGCCTGCCCCATGGGCGTCCCGATAACGAAGGCAATAGAGGGCATGCGTAGAAGCCTCTCTACTCCAGGCTACCTGGAGACCCTTCATAATATTTCGACGTATGGCTTATCAGTCGTGCCGGGCATAAGGCTCGACGTAAGCCCGAGGCGCTGTAAGACGGCATACTTTGCAGGCTGCCTCACCAATTACAGGCTGCGCCAGATTGGCGAGGCTGTCGAGTACACGCTGCGCTTCATGGGAGTAGAGTTCACACGTATCGAGGAGGTCTGCTGTGGCTCGCCACTGAACCGCATCGGAAGGTTTGACCTTGCGAAGGGCATGCTTGAGAAAAACCTGCGGCAATTCAGGGAGCTCGGCGTGGAGACCATAATCACTTCGTGTCCTGGATGTACGTCGACGCTGCTGGAATACCAGGACGAGTTTGAGGTAGTCCATTACCTTGACGTGTACGACTCGCTTGGCATTTATAACGTTTTACAAAAAGAGGAATACAGGGCCACGTTGCAATACCCATGCCACCTCTACAGGAACGTATCGCCCTATATGATGAAGGTAGCCGAAAGGATATTGAAGCGGATGTGCAACTATGTGCCCATGGAGGAGCCCGACAGGTGCTGCGGGGCCGGGGGAGGCGTAAGGAGGAACGACATCGGGCTGGCAAGGTTTCTAAAGCAAAGAAAGGCGGCGGATATCAGGGCCGTATCGCCTGACGTGGTGGCGGTCGTCTGTCCGCAGTGCAGCGTCCAGCTTTCCGAGGATTTTACCGCTGAAGACCTGTCGATTTTAGTGGGCAGGAGCATCAGGCATAGCGCGTGAGTACCTCCTCGCGGTCAAAGGCCTTCACGCTCGCCTTTATGAGGAGGGCGTCCATCAATGCAACGGCTATGCTTAAGGCCAGCAACATTTCGATGGTCAACGACAGGTATCCGAAAAGCTCCATTATGAAGACGCCCATGATGGGTATCACGAAGACTGCGCTGACCTGCTGTGCAGCGCGTATGTCATTCATCCGCGAGGAGATCACGATTGAGAGGTATACGGACATGGCGGCGAATAGAGGGGCGGTGACCAGAATGGCGAATAGCCATAGCGTGTTAGGTATTATGGCATAGCCGAATATTCCGTAGGTCATCGCGTCCACGAGCACGGCATATATGAGGAAAGAGGCCCAGGTGATGAGCACTGAGGGTATGATGGCGGCGAGGGCCTTGCCTGCTAGTATGTCGCTGGTCGACGCAGGAGTGGCCAGCAAGGGCTCCAGCGTGCCGCATTTCTTTTCACCGACGATGCTGTAAGAGGAGACCAGCGTCGGGATGACGCTCGGCATCATCAGGTAGAATGGCAGGTTGCATTGCACGATGAAGGCGACGAGCACCTGCCTGGGCGTCATGGCGTCGGCGCCGGGCACGAAGCCCTTAAAGGCAGCTACATCAGCCCATGACACATTTACCGGCAAGGCAAATAAATATATAAGAGGAATAAGTACCGAAAAGACGAGAGGGAAGCTCGACATCGTAAAGAGTATATACTTATTTTTCAGAACTTCCTCAAACTCCTTTTTTATGACCACTATAGCGTCATTATGCAAGGCGGCCACCCACTAATTTCATGTATACGTCCTCGAGAGACGTCCCCAGCTCGCTAACAAACTGGATGCGGCCCCCGGCCTTGACTATGTTGTAGATGATATCAGCGTTATCCGATTCCGGGTCCTCTACCTCCAGGACGAGGCTATTTCCCTCTTTTTCGACAAATCGTACGCTATCCATGCCATCCAGGATGGATAAGATGCGGTCGCTCATGCGCTCAAGGCGTATGATGATTTTTCTGCCAAACGAGTACTTCAGCCTTTGAGGGGTGCCGGCGCCGAGTATCCTTCGGTTCATTATGGCAATTCGGTCACAAAGCCTTTCGACCTCGTCAAGGTTGTGGGTGCATAAAAGTATAGTCCTGCCCTCCTTCCTGATGGAGCGGATTGAGTCCCTCACGATTCGGGCTGATTCGGGGTCGAGGCCCGAAGTTGGCTCATCCATGAAAAGCAGCCTTGGCTCATGGATTAGGCATCTCGCCAGGGCCAGCTTTTGGCGCATCCCCCTTGAAAAGCCGGCAACGGGCGAGTTCCTCAGGCTCCACAGGCCAAACAGGCGCAGGTAATGCTCGATGTTGCGATTTGCCTTCTGCCGCCCCATGTGGTAAAGGTCTGCGTAAAACCGCAAGTTCTTATACACGCTTAGCCCATCGTAGAAGCCAGGATTTTCCGTTAGTATGCCCACCATGCCTCGAATTTTGCTGGCCTCATCCGGGCTGAGGACGTCCATGCCGCACACGTATGCAGTGCCCTTGCTCGGCTTGATAAGGCATGCCAGCATTCTAATTGTCGTCGTCTTTCCCGCCCCGTTGGGCCCCAGTAGCCCGAAAATCTCGCCCTCGCCTACTCTCATGTCGACAGAATCGACTGCGGTGAAACCATTAAACGTGCGGGTAAGGCCGCGCGCCTCAATCATTTGATAAACCATAGCCTATAAAATAATTATTATATCATTTATATAAACATATATCTATTAATAAGCAATTGATAAAGAAACCACTAAAGAAATAAAAAAGATTTACATAATACTCGCTTATTTCCACCTCGTAAGGATCTCCTCGCGGTCAAACATAGACTTGCCAAGGATGAGCACCACAGCGTCGAGGGCCAGGATTAGCATGGCCGCTCCTACCATCACCTTCAGGTCTATGAGCACAAACCCGGCCATCTGGCCGATAAACAAGGACATTATAGG
Organism: Methanocella conradii HZ254; assembly: GCF_000251105.1. Lineage (GTDB taxonomy): Archaea > Halobacteriota > Methanocellia > Methanocellales > Methanocellaceae > Methanocella > Methanocella conradii. Next base: position 2,148,092 of record NC_017034.1, read on the forward strand.
CACAACCAGCACCGCGCTTATCTGCTGCGCAACCCTCGGGTCGTTTACCCGAGAGGAGACTATAATGGCTATCATGATGCCCATGAAAGCAAGCAGAGGCGCGAGCACTAGCATGCCTAAAAGCCATACAGCGATGTCGGGGAATATTATCCTATGCAGGCCGGTATAGGTGATCGCTCCCGTGATTACACAAAACAGTATGGCCGATATCCAGGTTGCCGCCAGCGCGGGGATTATCGCTGACAGGGCCTTACCGGCGAGGATATCGTACACGCTGACCGGGGCGGCTAAAAGCGGCTCCAGGGTTCTATTTTTCTTCTCGCCTATAATGCTATAGGAGGCCACGATAGTAGGCAATATGGCGGGCAGCATCATGAAGAACGGGATGACAGCATTCATGAAGAATGAGATGAGCGCTTCCTGTGACTTGCCGAGTGCCGTCGCAATATAGGACGTCTCGTTCGCGTCAAGGTATGCCTCAGGATAGAAAACGGCGGGCGCTATGAGCGAGGCCGGCAGGAGGAGCGAAAAGAGCAATGGCACCGCCACCAGCGAGCCGAGAATGTACTTATTTTTCATTATCTCGTCGAACTCTTTCCCTATTATCGCGTTTACCTTGTCTATGCTCATTTGGCTGCCCCCGTTATCTTGAAGTAGACGTCCTCTAGCGAGTGCCTGTTTTCATAGATGAACTGTACCTCGGCGCCCATCGACACTAAAACCCTCAATAAGTCAGGATTATTCTCATCGGGCGAATCCACGCTCATCGTTATGGTATTGCCGTTTACGACGACGTTCTTTACGTAGTTCAGCAACCTTATGCTGTCCACGATCTGTGGCGTGATGCCTTTTAATTGTATGGATATAGAGCGCCCGTATAGCTCTGCCTTTAGCCTGGACGGCGCGTCCACGCCGAGAAGCCTACCCTTAAAGATGCCAATGCGGTCACATATGCGGTCCGCCTCATCAAGGTTGTGAGTACAAAGGAAAATGGTTCGCCCCTCGCTTTTCAGGTCGAGGATGAATTCCCTGACTATTCTCGACGCTTCGGGGTCAAGGCCCGATGTGGGCTCATCCAGGAATAATACCTTGGGCTCATGTATAAGGCAGCGGGCAATGGCCATCTTCTGTTTCATGCCCTTGGAGAAGCCGCCCACAGGCTCGTCGCGCTTATCCCAGAGGCCCATCATCCTCAGATAGTGCTCTATGCGCTCCCGCCGCCTTGCCTCGGGCACCTCGTATAGCCTGGCATAAAAATCGAGGTTTCGCCAGGCGCTCAGCGTGTCATATAGCCCCGGAGACTCCGTGAGCAATCCTATCCTTTTTCTAATCATCATCGCATCTCTCTCATCGAGAATGCTCAGGCCATCGATGAAGGCCTCGCCTTCAGTTGGCCTTATGAGGCACGCCAGCATGCGCACCGTGGTCGTCTTGCCCGCCCCATTCGGCCCTAAGAAGCCAAATACTTCGCCTTCCCTAACGCTTAAATCCAGCCCGTTCACCACTCTGTTATTGCCGAAAGAGCGTGTTAGCCCTCTTGTCTCGATCATTTGCCTACCACGATATACCACTTTAAAGAAACCATATTATTTAATCATTGAGGCGCTTAACTCTCATCATGCTTGATAGGCCGGTGATAGTGGACGAGCTTGACGGCATGGTGCTCATCGGCTCCGTCCACTCGCTGCGGGAGCCGGCAAGGGAGATAATAAAAAGGATGGCCACGCTATCTCCAGATTACGTCTGCGTCGAGCTTTCTGCGCCCCTGCAGCCAACGAAGTCGTTCGAGCTGGAGATGGCAAGGGAACGATACCTTGACAGGTTCGTGTGCATAGACAGGCCGATAGAAGTGACCATATCGCGCTATATGAGCGGTACCAGGCCCATCGACTTTCTAAAGGAAGCGGTCGTCAAGTACTTTTACCTTCCATTTAACGTGGCCTCCATAATAGCTTTTAATAATTTTCCAGGCTTATATAAAAAGCTCACTGGCGGCAGGTTTTTCACCTTCGGCTGGTCGGAGTGGGACTCAAGGGCGTATATATTTGAGCGCGATGAGTATATGGCTGGCAGGCTGGCATCGATGCTAAAGTCTGGCGAGCTAAGGGGAAGGTGTGCCGTCCTCGTCGGCAGGCGACACTTGCCTGGCATGAAATGCATACTAGAGGCCTTCAAGTCCACAAATGACATAGGAAGCTATTACGCTGGAGGGCGCGTTTACGAAGTATTCAGCCTCGCAGAGCTTGAGGAGCCTTACACGCTGAGCTATGAAGAGAGCAGCCGCAATTTCGTCAGGAACAGGCTGATAGAGGCGGTCGTGAGGGCTATCTTCCTCTCGTCATACGTGGTAGTCTTATTCCTGCTGCTCGCTGCCCTCATATTGATAGCCACAGCAGGCGCATTGATATTAATAAAAGGCAAGCTTTGAATTAAAAAGTTAGAGTACCCCAATAATAGGGGCTACTCCGACAGGAGAATAGCGTTAACTTCGCCATCCTGCCCGGGCCTGCTCGTTATCTTCGCCTTGCCGATATCGGTCATGACGATGGCCCCCTTGGTCAGGATGTTTCGCCTAATATAGTTTTTATTCGCCGGGTTATCGACCTCAGTGGTCATCTTGACCCTTTGCGTCTTCCCTGTCTTCGGGTCCGTCACGTTGACCATATCCTCCTTAAGGACCTTGACCTTCCTGCCATTGCCCATTACGTTGACGGTCTTCCTGACGGTCGGCCCTATGACCGGCTGGATGATATCCCTGCCCAGCTCGAACTTCCTCTTGCCGCGGTTCGGCCTGAGCCTTCCTCCAGTGAGCTTTCTTATTGACTTTCCTTGATACTTCATTATTTTACCTCGATGAGACTTATGGACTTCTAAATAGACTATCCGTTTAATGTATAAAAGTTGTATAAATAAGTATTGGGCGTGAGCGTGATTTTTTTAGGGGTCACGATTTTTAAGTCGCGTGTTTATTAGCTTATGGTGGCTGATGTACAGGATTGGTGAGAAGCCCGAGGTGGGCAGCATTGCGCCTGATTTCAAGTTGAAATGCTCAGACGGCGATGACGTGAGGCTCTCCAGCTATATCGGGCGGGTGAACATACTGCTTGCCTTTTATAGGGGCGCTGCCGACCCGTATAGCATGAGGTGGCTTTCAAGGCTGAGCGATGATTATCTTTATTTTAGAAGCCTCGACACGGACGTCCTGGGCATCAGCCCCGATAGCGTTGATAAGGCCCGGAATACTGCGACCCGCCATAAGATACCGTTTAAGCTGCTGTCGGACCCGTATTTTAAAGCCATAAAGGATTATGGCGTGTTCGATGACCTGGAGGATGGAGACTATGCCGCCGTATTTCTGGTCGATAAAACTGGAAGGGTGCGCTATAAGCATGTCGGAATCGCGCCGAGCGAGATGCCTTCGAATGACGAGCTGATGGAGACTATCCGTATGATAGCGTGATGGTGGGCTGTTCTTATGGAGTTTGGGCATAAATACGAGGAGCCTGTGGCCGCCCCGGGCCATAAGGCGCCTGGATTCGCGCTGAAGGATGAGGAAGGGCGGAGCGTGTCGCTATATGATTTTATCGACGGCCACAGCGTCGTGCTTGTTTTCATCCGTGACGTGGACGATGCGCATACGGGTGAGCTTTTAGACTACTTAAAGGATAGCTATCCGCGCATTCGCTATCATAAAGGGGATGTTTTGGCCATATCCCCCGGCAGCGTTGATTTTAATAGAAAGCTCTTCGAGAAGCATAAGCCGCCCTTTCACATCCTTAGCGATGAGGATTGCTCGGCGCTGAAGAAATATGGCATCTATAACGAATATGATAAGCTTGTGGGCCCTTGCATTTTTGTCCTTAATCGTGCAGGGATTATAATGTACTCCTATGAGGGCAAGAATCCCGAGGATATCGTCTCCATGTCCGATGTCATCGCCGTCCTTCACGATGCCATGATAAGCCCTTTAGATAGAGAATATGAGATTTAATGGATAAGGTTTTATGGTGGCGTCGTCTTTATGGTGTTTGATGCTGACGCTGGGCCTTTATAACACGTATGACAAAGTGAAGGTGGTGGAGGCGCATTACCGCGGAATAGCGCGCGGGGCGCCGATAGCGTATGCTTATGGGTTCAACCTGGCACTCATCGGGTTTCCATATGAGTTCGAGGAAAAAGAATTGGTCGAGTTCGTAAAGGATAATACGACAATAGGGGCCTCAGGACTTTACCTGCAAAAGCTGTATGATGAGAAAAGGCTTTTCGTAATGGATGTTCCTGAAAAGGGCTTTCCATCGCAGTTCGGCTCGCTCGTCGTGACGACTTCTCACCCTGAAAGGAAGAAGAATGCAAGCGCCGAGGAAATTGCCGATATGATGATAAAGAATAGGCCATTGCTTATCTTGATAGGGCTCGGGCGCAAGGGACTGCCAAAAGAATACTTTGAGATGGCGCAGTATCATCTTGACATAACTGACGGGAAGGGCATCTCGCTGGAGACCTGTACGGCTATAGGGGCGATAGCAGCGAGGCTGTACACCATTGCAGAGTTCAAGAAGAAAGCCATTAAAAAATATTAGGCTTCTCGTTTTATGGCTACTTCTTTTTCGTCCATCAGCTTCACATCGATATCGAGCCTTTTTCCAATGTCATAAATCCTTTTATCTGCCGTGTATAGCGTAGCCCCCGCCTCTCTAGCAAGCTGCAAAGCCATGGCGTCATAGGCCAGCAAGCCATACTCGTTTTGAAGGCGCTTCATTCCATCTATGTCACGAAGGGACCTCATTTTAATCCTGTCCACGCCGGGTATTTCGGCTATGAACCCGTCGGGCCGAATGGCACGGCGCGGAAGCTTCGACAGCCAATCTCCATCTTTGCTGAGCACGTATAGCGAGGATGAATCATATATGATGGGTTTACGAGGGAGATATGGTACTATGATGAAGAGCAGGAGCATCAGCACGATGATTGCGAGGAACAGCATCAGCCAGTCAGTGCCGCTTATAAGCATGGTAATTATGCCCACGGGCTGTATCTCATGGGCTATAATCACCTGGGCATAGGCGACGCCCCTCAGGCCCAACGAGTCATAATGCTCTGCCTTGAGGTAGTATTTACCGTTTATCTGTGGGACCACCCATATAAGCTCGGACACGTTGCCTATAACGCTGGATTCGCCGATCCTGGCCCACGTCGAGTTGTCTGTCGAGCCATAGTAGACCACGTACCCGGGGTCGCTTGAAGGGGGCACGGAGGTTTCTATTAAGGTCTCATTGTCCCGGATGACATCGCCAGGGGCGGGAGTTATGAAGACTATGTCAGGGTATCCCGTGGGTATCGGCGTTGGCGTGGGCGTCATCGTTGGCGTCCACATGGCGTACGGCTCGCTATACTGGCGTATAGTGGGCCGTGGCGTTGCCGTGGGCGATGGGCTGTAGACGGCGATACTGAATGGCTCTGTGGCTGCCGTAAAAAATGATTTTCGGTCAAGCGTATAAGGTATCGTATAATTAATTTTTATGAAATATGAGGGTACCAGGCCATAATAATCGATTAATTGGGTTTTCCACTCTGAGCCAGCGCTCAGCACCATGTTTGGGGCATATGACGCTATCTCAGTGGTGTTGAAAGGATCGGAAGCAGATGAGCGGTATATTTTCACGCTGTTCAGGCTTATGTTGAACTCGCTCTCATCTGGCACCGTGGCGTTTATGTGCCATGTGCCATCGTCTGGATGCGACTTGGATATCTGGAATGATGTGTTTGTGTATCCTGAAAATGCCGGCTCCCCGCGTGTTTGGGGCTTGAGGTACGTGAAATGGATTGATGCGGCCGTGAAATTTACGTCGAGGGACGGCGTAACGTTGAATGCAATCGCCATTCGATTTTTCTGGCCTGGCGCCATCTCATTAAGCGTCCATGTCACGGCATCGTTTATATACACTTCGCCGCCGTCGTTGGCCGTCCACACCTTGCTCAATCCAGCGGGTAAAGCTTTCTGGTACCAGAACCCGGTTATATTGCTGTCGCCGATGTTCTCGATCTCTACGATTAGCCTTATCTCTTGCTGCGTGCCCGCATATAACGATGGAGGGACGATGTACTCATTGAGCTTTAAAGGGATGGAGACTTCACTATCCCGTAGTGTATAGGATTGGGTAAAATTTGATTGGGGCTCGACGCTTTTTATGAACCAGGCTGAGCCATCTGGCGACGTAACGTTTACCGCCGTTAGAGGCGATGAAGAAGAGGGATTTATTACTGTTAAGATGCTGCTGATTATTGAATGTGATATGGTACCATTTTGATGATAAATTATGCCATCTACCCTGTCTATTGTCTGTATTGATGGCTGATACCCTTCTGCATAATCTATATTGATGAGGCAGGCTATTATGAAAAAAATATTTAGAAATATCAGGCATCGCTTACTCATGCGGGTCCACTCCTACCACCATGAGGTCGGAAAGTCGATAATCTCCATTGCCCGTTGCAGTATATGTGATATTCATTACCTGGTTAGCGGGTATATCAAATGGGCCGAATATGTTCATGATGCCCGATAATATTCCATTGCTTACCGGTATTGAGTTAACGTGGGGGTCGCTGAAATCGCTTACTGTGAAGCCATTGGAATAAAAATCATATGCGCATACTCCGCGCAGCGTATGTGAATCATTATTTTTAATGGACATGCATACGCTAAAGGCATTGCCGCCTAATGGCGCTATTGAATGGGTCACGCGTACCCGGACTGGATATACTATAGAAAGCTGTGTACCGTTGTTATGTGTCACGCCGTTCGACTCGGTGGCTGTGACAATAAAATCATAAGTATCTGTGTCTATTGTCGTGTTCAGGTTCAGGTCTTTTTCGAACTTTTTCCATAGGCTGGGATTGTTTGTATCGACGGCTATCTGGCTCATCGGTAAGGGCCCCATCAGCGTCGTTCCATTACTGTACTTGATGGTCAGGTTTGCCCTGACTATGTCATATGAGCCGAACGGGTCGGTCACATTTGCAATGACCTTTATGCTTGCCGGTGGCGTCGCATTCGATATGGGGATGCCATTGGTATCAGTAATAGTAACGCTTTTTACGTTGATGTAGCTCTGAGTGTCCATGTCCATGTGTGAAGGACGGTCTGATGAGTGGTAAAGTGTTAATTGCCTATCTGAACGTAATATCAACACCAGTTTGCTTCCAGCCGGAATACTTACGTTAGAGCTGGAGAGGGCTATGCTGAAATTGAGCGTGGCATAGGCTCGTCTACCAATAGTAATTTGGCCTGTCCATGAGCCAATAGTCGTGTATGTTGCTCCATCATAGTATTGAAGCCAGGCTGATATCGTAAAAGGTCGCCGATTAACGGAATTATATAAATAAAGGGTTGCGTCGGGGTCTCCCTGGATGATAAAATTCTTTGCAAAGGCGGGATTCTGGGTCCAGGAATAATTCGTATTAGCGCTCATAGTAATAGAAGCAACAGCAGACGAGTTCGACGATGTATTAAGATAATTGCCCCATGACGTATTATTATGTAAATAAAGGGTCTTCACCACGGTATCATTGGATAACACTATTTTATCCATAGCGGTCGAAGACACACTCAGGTTATTTGATGAGCGGGCCGTCACGTTAACCACGTCGACGTCTCCCAGGCTCGCATACACCGGCACAGTAACCTGCACAATGATGTCAACGCTATTCGAGGGACCTAGCGAGCCAGTATCAGGAATGCCATCATTATCAGTATCCGGCAAAGCCGTAATCCCATCAGCCTTCAACAGTCTTACCGTCCACCCTGGAATAGTAGAAGTATAGCTTATATCGAATACGTCATTTCCACCAGAATAAAGGTTAATCACAGTATGCTTAAAATTCCATATGGTATCAGGTACGCTGCTTTTCGTGTAATTCGGCAGTATCGACACTGCCGGTGATGACGATTGAAGCGTGAATTGAATCGTTTTATTATGTGTGACCCCGTTCGACTCATTACCCGTCACGTTAATGGTATAGACGCCTGCTGGCAGAGAGCTGCTTAACGTTAAAGGAGCGTTATCAAAAGTCTTCCATAACGGCGGGCTGGAGGGGTCCGTCGAATTATACGTCATTTGCTGGTTATAAACGAGGGCCGTCCCGTTTGGGTAAAAAATCGATATGCTCGCATTCGATATGTCATATGCGCCTATCGGGTCCGATACATTAGCCGTAACATATAAAGTATCCCCATAGTTGAAATTTGAAGTACTGGCCGTGCCATTTGACGTATTAATACCTGTAACATTAACATAGGTTGAAGTGTTAATCCTAACACACGTCCTATAAGTATTACCATAATACACCGTCAACGTCTGGGACTGGAGGTTTTCGATTTTTAAGATAAGATAAGACCCTTTCGGCACCACCACGTTACCACTTATCGGAGTAAAATTAAACGTGTACAGTGAAGGATTGACATTGGTAGCAGCAGGCAAGATATCGTAACTTGACCCGATAAGCGCCGTATAACTGCCATTCGTATATAATAATGATGCGTTGACATTTATTGAACTGGTCGTTGAGGTCTTATAGTATAAAGGAACATTGATATAGCCAGCGATGGTAAAATTGTCGGAGAAAGCCGGTGCCTGGCTCCATAGCGCAAATGAGGAAGTAATGGCTTTAGTCGCCGAGCTCGTCGACTCTGGCGTCGTGTTCAACGTTGTTGAATGCATATAGAATGTTTTAACTGCCAGAGGAGGGAATAGCGTGTTAGTATATAGCCTGGCAGATAAAACATTTGAGGGCTGGCCTGCTGGATTCACTTTTAGCATGGTAGTATCAAGGACTGCAAGGCCAGCCGTCGATGGTACCAGCTTTTGTACTAATAAGCTAACAGAATCATCCGCTTGTAATGATATACAAGGCGCGCCCGTATTTATGTCCCTGTATGCATTATTTACCCAGTCCCACACGCCGTCGCCATTATCATCTCTTGCCAGCAGGATCGTGTTGTCTAAATAATATAGGTATGTCGGCCAATGGGCTGTCGAAGGAGACACGTTAAGATCAAACGTCCTATCTGCGCCCATGTTCGATAGCGTTAAACTATAAAATATGTTTTCGCCAGGGCTGACCTGGCCAGACTGGTCGGGATAAACGTTAAAGTCGCTTATATATATTACGATTGACTTTAAATCGTTTGAACTTTTTTGATCTATGTTGTTGCCATTAGAATCATTAAGTTGAGTGTATACGTTAATCGTATATGAGCCGATTGTAACATTCTCGATATCCCATGGGAATGATACCTGGGCCGTTTCAGCATAAGGCACCGTAAGGGTGACGTTTGTCTCATTATGATATACTATATTGCCTTGACTGTTTTTAATGTCAACTACGACTTTAGGATTCTGGTCTGTTACGCCGACATCCATGACAGTAGCATTTATAAATGCCATAGGATTGGTGGATGCGTCGAGGCTTGAGCCGTTGGCGGGCGATGTTATCTCCTTTATACCGACATCATAAACATTGCTAGCTATGGCATTATTGATCGTACTCATAGTTGAGTCTACAGTCGATCCTACTCCCCATATTACAGGTACCACCCATGTTTCTCCTTTTTTTAATACGATACGGTCCCATGCCTCTGCCATGCCCCCATCGACGCCATTAGTGCTTGTGCCATTTTGTAGATTATCTCCAGCTATACGAGTCCATATCGTTCCATATTGGTTTACATCGTGCTTAGAGCTCAATATCGACGAGCGGAATCCACCGACATGAATGGCATCGGGATTAGCGTTACTCTTATAGCCATAAACGATGTCATTTGATGAATCATAGAAATTATCGTCATTCGAAATATCGCCATTGAAGTTAAAATCGCATCCTTGATAAAACCTGAAACCGTTGATATCATTAGCTCCCGAATTATTGATATAATAAATAGTGGCGAACCAAAGGTTATTATTCCTTATGATAGTCTTTTGAGTAATATTGACATATGAGGGAGCACCGGTAACCTGTGGTGTCCTATAATTTGATATTATCACGCTTTCTACAGACCCATCGGGGACCGTATTGAATCCGACTATTATCGGCTGTCCTATGTCTGTATATGCATAAGCAGCATTACTGTAAGTGGCATAATTACTTCCGCCATTGCCAAACATCATCGTGTTATTATTATTTATATTATACATTCTTACGGCGGTTTTGGAGCCAGCATCGGCATCGATGTTAGTCCCATAGTTGTTATCTCCATTCCTGCCAAGGTGGTCGTTAGCAGCTATTGTCGTACTGGAATCGCTCTGGTTAAATGGGTATACTATTGCCGAGAGCTGGCCTCCCGTAATGACATTTAATGCAAGGGAGGCGTTAGCCATCGGCGGAGAAAGGGTTATATCGTACCCATTTATAGGGTCATCGTAAAAGTACAGCGTTCCATTCTCTACGTACCAATTAACTTCGTATTTCTCATACTCGCCCGTAGTGCGGTTTATTTCAATATCATTCTTTATCTCAACGCCATCTTCCCTTACGATTTTTTGAACGGTATAGCCGTCTGGTACGGGGGCCGACATGCGGTACCAGCATCCATCGACCTTATCGTTAAGCGAGAGGTGTATGCTGGTGCCGTCCTTACTAACCGTAACCGATGTGGTGGCCTTCGTTATGTCCCTGGTAACGTTGAATTGTCGGGCGACCTCATCAACGTTGCCGTTGTCGACGGGTATTACCACCTCGACTGTTTTATCCTCTTTTTTAATGCCTCCGGTATTCGTCTCATCCTCAACGGTACTCGAACCTAGCGTTTTTACGCCTTTAACGTTCATGCCCTTTAGCTTAGGCTCATCCTTTATAATTGAGGCAACGTCCGAAGATACGCTGCTAACGTTCGCCCTTACCACGATAGCCTTCTGAACGGGGTCATATGCCGCATACTGCACGCGAAAGCCCTTATCGACGCTAACGCCCATGCTCACATTAAAGTAGGCCATCGTATAGTTGTAGACGCCATTCTCATTCACGTAGGCGATAACCGTGTAATTGCCCAAAACGATTGACTTGTCCTGCTTAAAGGCACAAGAATATGTATCGTTGCCCACGCTTTTCACTTTGAGCCTTACCGTATTATTAACGGGGTCTTGAACGATGACCGTCGGCGTGCCAGCATTCGTCCTAACCGTTATATCGACCTGCTCCATTGGAGGATAATCATTTTTCGACGTATTTACGAGCAGGTATAGCGGCCGCTCTTCCGTCGTCTCATTCGTCAGGTTAGCGGGCTCAATCGTGGGCTCTGGCGCTGGAGAGGCCAGGACAGGGCGGGTAACCACCAGGAAAGAATCGTTAGCGCTAGCTCCCGTAGCATTATCAAAAGCCACCACAGTATAATTATCCAAAATAATGCTGCGGTTCAACGCGTATTCGCCAACGAATGCGCTCTCATTAACCCGCGCAAGCGTAACATTATAAACCAAACCCGCAGGGTCAATAATGCTGAGAAGCGGGTCCGTTGCGTTAAAAACGAAGGCCCTGACCACGTCATTCGGGTAATAAGTATGGCTCTCTAAAACCAGGGTCAAAGGCCCCAACGTTATGCCATCAGGGGCCGCAATAGGCGTTGAAGAGTTACTAATAGACATGGAAACGCCCGCAGCCTGGTCTTCTGCCATAACGTACGGGACGTTAAGCATGCCTATTATTAACATAGTCGCTATCAGCGATTGCAAATTGTTTTTATGCATAGAAATAATTGCCCCCTTTTCAAGGCCTTATGCTCCTTTACGAGGCCTCGTATACGTCCAGACAACCCATATTAGACAGATTAATAGTATTAAGCCCCACAATAGGGTGCCTCCGCTGATCGGTAGAAGCGGTAGCGGTAGCATCGAGTATTCGAGCGCAACGCCCCAGGAATCCATGCCCAGCGATGACTTTTCCCACACACACGTGCTGCCATAAGTCACGGGCTTTTCGCTAGAGTATGTGACACGACCATTTTTAATGGACGTTTCTACCACCGCCTTTTCAACTGGAATGCTCGACGAGGTGAAAGGGTACTGTAAGGTGCTGAAGAGCAATCCTTTCTCCACTATGTCTGGCGAATCATACTCCAGTATGACAGTCAGCGTTTGTTTCGGCTCTATAGGTACCCATGCACCATATTGTATTATCGTAGAGTTTTCGGTCTCCATCACTTTTACGTCTCTTATCTCTGCACTATCACCCATCTTTGCGCTGACGTTCATCACCTTGAGCGGCTTGACCACGCTCGTGAAGGGTATGGCAACCGGCCCTATCTTTTCCGGGGATTGCTTTTGCAACACTAGCGTGATGACCCCTGGCACTATGGGCTTATCTATCTCGTTCTTTATGACCAGCGTCCTGGTCACATGGGTCGTGTCATCGATGTCCAGGTGTACCCTATCCTCGCTGAAGACTTCGACTACGACCAGCGGCTGGCTTACAGCGTGTGCTAACGGAATTGAAGCCACGTAGATGGCCAAAATTATGGTGAATATTTTTATGGCGTTTTTTAGGTGGCCAATCATATGCCATACCCCTTATTTTAAAAGCCCTATTGTTTGAATATTAATGATAAGAAGGGGGAAAGCCCCCTCTTATCACATGGGGCCTGTGTTAGAGCCTTCTTCTCGCAGTGCCGATCATGCCGACTACTAAGAGAGCGGCTGCGCCAAGGGCTGCCAGGCTTTCAAAGTTGGCGCTTGCCAGGATTGACTCGTTGGTCAGCAATGGCGTGGACTGAAGGCTCATGGACTGTGCCGGGTCGACGCCTACCAGGAAGATGTCCATCAGCGGGTAGCTACCCGAGCCGGTGGCCGTATAGTTTACATATTTTGTGTCATTGGCATTTATCGGCCCCACGTTCCACCAGTATGCGGTGCCTACCACTGGATTGGTCACGCTTGTGGTACCCGTATAAGCGGGGCTAAAGTTACCGGCATTGAAGGCGGCTGGCACGATATCGTATACCAGGACGGTGTCCGGTGACTTCTTTGAGCCTATATTTTTAACTGCTATGTCTATTCTGTAGACCCCGCTACCCTGGTCGGTCACCGTCTTGGTCACTTCGATGTTATAGCCGTTCAAAACCCATATCTTCTTCAGCAATGTCACGCTATTTGTGCCATTTGTAGACGAATATGTCTTTGGCATCTGAGCGTCGTCATCCTTCACGGTGAACGATGGCTTGATAAAGCCAGCAGGCACTCCATTATACACGAAACTGAAAGGAGTGGCAGTCCATACTGCACTTTTTGGCAGGTCATTTGGAAGGTTAGACGACCCTTGAGTAAGCGTCCTCTGGTCAATTATCGTATTCAGGTCGCTGCTGGGCGTTGCCCAGAAAGACACGGAGCTAAGGGTGAACGTCACGTCTTCAGAGTTCGTATTGGTGACTTTTGGCGCGAATTGCCAGCTATTTCCTGATAGCTGCTGCTTGCTTAAGTCGGTAGAAAGCCCTGACGTTATCGCGGTGGGATTTCCATCGATACTAACACCGGCGGTGGTTGGCGAGGTCGTGACCTGGTAGGCAATATCTGAGTCTGCCATGTCGAAGAGCGCCAGATTATCTGTAGTATTGTGCGCCGCTTCATCATTCTCGGTCGCCCGGAAGCTCAGCGTTGGGTTGGATTCGGCTTGAGCCAGCGTTCCGACATTCCAGGTTATTCCCCCATTGACAGTGGCATTACCTTTGCTAGGGTTACAATTGGAGAACACCCAGTCTTTAATGCTGTTATTGTTTAAATCCTTGGGCGTGATTGTGACGACTACGTTGCTAATGTCGGCATTGATTATCGAAGCGTCTTTGTTCAAAGTCACCGTAACGTTAGTGAACCCTCCGACATTGACTTTATTATTATCATAGGTGGCTGTCAAATATAACGGTAAAGTGGCAGAGGATTCCACGGTATAGGTCACATGCATACTTGCGCCATGTGCCAGTCTTGGAATCGTCACAGTAACCTTGCCGTTTCCATTATCGACGACATATGCGCCATCGCTAGAAGTCCAGTTGCTCGTGCTACCCTTATTAAAAGTTATACTAATATTATAAAGGTCAGTGGATGCAAGGTTATTCGTGATAGTGACCACGCCATCGCCGCTCAGCGTACCATTGCTTGTCGAGCCGCCTGTCGGCAAAGTCGGCGCATAGGAATCCCCCCTATTCATACGCTCGGTAATAGAAATACCAAGCGTAGAGGTCTCAGCGCTCGCAGGCATTACGGGCAGGAATGCGACAAATAGCATCCCCACTATTAAAAATTGAAATAGATATCTAGGAACTTTTCTTAGTTGAATTGTAAAGGCCCCCTTAAACCTTTTTATTTTAATTCGATAGCCTCTAAGACTATCGGTCGCTGTATAAGATTTTGTATAACTATTTATAGTTTTTCATCATGGAGAAATAATATAAAATATATGGGTTATTATATAATTTTTATACCGGTTAGAGTAGAAAATATTATCATAGCATGCTAAATTTTTTATTTTTTTTTATTAATTGAGGCAATTTTTGTTCTTGACAAACTTATTGAATAAAATGGCTATTAAAGAAATAATTGTTTATTTTTAGTATGAGCGCGCCACCAGCACGACGCGGCCCGCGGGCTTACCGCAGACGGGGCAGGCGCCTCCGCCCGTCATGCCCTGCGGCTCGCCAAGGAGCTTACCGCCCGTGGCGTTCTCCATCTCCAGGCCGCAGGCCTTCTCGCCACACCAGGCAAGGCGGGCGACGCCGGACTCGATCTGGGACCTCGCCTCATCCAGGGTAGAGCAATCCTTAATCCTCGACCACATGGACTCAGACGCCCGCTTCAGCAATTCAGCCTGGAAATCCATGAGCCTACCGGATATAGCCGATGGCAGGCCATCCATGGGCAACGACTCCTTCACGCCATCCCGACGGACAAGCATTACTGAGTTACTCTTCAAATCCCTCGGCCCTATCTCGATGCGGAAGGGCACGCCCTTCATCTCCCACTTATAGTACTTTGCGCCAGGGCGCTCGCTCGAATCATCCAATACAGTGGCAATTCCCGCCTCATTAAGGATGGCACGGACCTTCTTACATGCGTCCAGAATCTCCGCCCCGCCCGACTTAAACACGATAGGTATGATGACGACCTGCGTAGGCGACGCATTAGGAGGCAAAACCAGGCCCTTATTATCCCCATGGATGCCAATAACGGCGGCAATACACCTCTCAGATATCCCATAACACGTTTGATTAACGTACTGACGCTCACCCTTCGCATCCTCATACATAATCTCAAACGTGCGGGCAAACCTCGTGCCAAGGTGGTGCACCGTCCCAATCTGAAGCGTACGGCCATTAGGCATAAGCGTATCAAAGGCCATAGTATAGTCCGCGCCGGGGAACTTATCCCAGTCAGGGCGCTTACAAATGATAAAGGGGATGGCAAGCTTCGTGAAAAAGTCGCTATAGATGCCAATCGCCTCCTGAACCTGCCTCTCGGCATCCTCCCAGGTGGCATGGGCGGTATGCGCCTCCTTAAAAGAAGTTATCTCCCTCAGCCTTATCAAAGGCCGCGTCTGCTTGGTCTCATACCTGAAAGTATTAACAATCTGATATAGCTTCAAAGGCAGGTCGGCATGCGACCTAATCCACAGCTTATACATGGGATAAATAGCAGTCTCACTCGTGGGCCGAAGAGCCAATGGAATCTCAAGAGGGGTCAAGCCCCCATGAGTCACCCAGTACACCTCGTCCTCGAAGCCCTTGATATGCTCCGACTCCTTTAAAAGCTCCGTCTTAGGGATGAGCATCGGGAAGTAGCACTCCTGATGGTCCACATCCATGAGCGACCTCAAAAGGTTATAAACCTTCTTGCGGATAGAAAAGCCGAACGGGTACCAGACATACAGGCCCTTAACCGGGTAGCGCACGTCCATGACCTGCGCCGTCATCAACACTTCATTATACCACTCGCTGAAATTCTCCTTAGAAGGTAACGACTTCGACTCTTCATCCACGATATCACCCAATATGCCTGTAGGCTAAGATATAGTCTTTAATATTATACTTTGCCATTGTAAGGGATAACTCTAAATAATTCCAGGGCGTTTCTAAAATGGTATCAGTATGGTTATTGGAGTTACGATGATAACGGTCATACCAGGGGAGGAAAAGGCTGCATATAACGAGATAACAAAAGTCCCCGGCGTCCGAGAAGTTTTTCACGTCTTTGGGGAGTATGATTTTATCGCCATAATAGACGTGGGGAGCCTGTCCGAGATCAATAAGGCCGTGGATACGATAAGAGAGAGTGAGATGGTTACCTCCACCAAGACCATAATCGGCGCCGAGCTTTAGCTAGCTTTTCCTTAAAAACCCGTATTTTGGCGAGTATGCCACACCAGTTTCTACCATCTTTTCCACCCATTGGTCGAACTTGAGGCGGTCTATGCCATGAAAGGAGACTTTCGCCCAATATTCCTCTATGGCGACGTCCCCCTTTTCTGATAGCTCCTCGAACGCCTCCCTGAGGATTGCCTGCTGCCCTTTCTTTCTCGTCTGCCGTGCCTCTTCTTCCATCTTTTCGTTAACCCTGCGCTTATCTTCTATGAATCGCCGTTCCTGCAAGCGCTCCCCTATGCGCTCCATTACATCCCTCCCCAGCCTCGGAGCCGCCTCCTCGAACCCAGCCGAGTCTCCAGATAAGCCCGCCACAACTGATGCACGGGCCGCCTGTACCTCCTGGAAATTATCGGAGGAAAAGAAGACTTTTAGCCTTGCAGCCTCCAGCCGCTTATTGCAATTCCTGCACGACACTATCCTGGGGCCAGGCTCTATAATGAAAGGATTCCTGCAATGGGGGCAAACGACGAGGGCAAACCTGGACATATTCATAGAATAGCCCTACGGGTATAAAAAATTTAACGATACCGGTAAAATAAAACTATTCGACCCGGCAACGATTTAAAAAACTTTTTAGACCTTTAAATCACCGAAAACTAAATATGAGAGAATTGCATTATGAGACCACCGTCATTATAAAAATAGTGGCATCGAACCGTAGGGTGGCTGCAGGCCATCCGGCGAATGGGCAAAGCCCGAACGCGCCCTGCGCGTGAGTCAGGCCAAATGGCCTTACGGAGGATACGAAATGAAAGCTTTAAAGAAAACAAACCCAAGGATAACGAAGCTCATTTTCGACCTCAAGGCACAGTCACGGGAGCAAAAGGTCTCCCTCTGGAGGGATATTGCTGAGAGGCTCGAAAAGCCGGCAAGGAACTATGCGGCGGTCAACGTGAGCAAGATCAACCGCCACACGAAAGAGAACGAGGTCGTTTTAGTACCGGGAAAAGTATTGGGCACGGGAAAACTGGACCACCCTGTAACTGTGGCAGCGCTCAACTTCAGCGTCGCCGCTGAGGATATCATAAATACTGCCAATGGCAAGTGCATGACCATCGAGCAGCTCATGCAGGCAAACCCGGCGGGCAAGGGAGTCCGCATCATCAAGTGAGGAGGACGAACCATGGTATTGATTAACGCTCAAGGACTTATCGTCGGCAGGCTGTCCAGCATAGTCGCAAAAAAGCTGCTACAGGGCGAAGAGGTAACTATCATAAACGCGGAGAAGGCCATCCTTTCAGGGTCGAAGGCCAGCACGTTTAGGGAGTACAAGCAGGCTGTGGACCGTGGTACCAGGGAAAAGGGGCCATACTACCCGAAAAGGCCGGACGCCATCATAAGGAGGACGATCCGTGGTATGCTGCCCTACAAGGCGCAGCGCGGGAAGGACGCGATGGCCCGCCTTAGGGTGTACATCGGCACGCCGTCCGATGTCCAGGGCCAGCAGGCAGTGACGCTTGAAAAGGCGAGCGCGGCCCGCCTGAGCTCATACAGGTACATGGAGCTAGGCGAGCTCTCGAAGCAGCTAGGAGCCAAGTTTTAAGGTGAGAGCATGGTCAAGGTCATTACTACAAGCGGAAAGAGGAAGACTGCGATTGCACGCGCCACGGTAAGGAAGGGCACGGGTATCGTCAGGATAAACAAGGTGCCATTAGCTCTCGTCCAGCCGGAAATCATAAGGCTCAAGATCTCAGAGCCCCTCATCCTTGCGGGCAGCGAGATAGCGAGCCAGCTTGACATCGATGTCGATATACGTGGCGGGGGCATCATGGGGCAAGCAGAAGCGGCGAGGTGTGCCATCGCCAGGGGACTAGTCAACTGGACCAATGACATGGCGCTTCGCGACGCCTACCTGAGCCATGATAGGACGCTTCTCGTCAACGACATCAGGGCAAAGGAGCCCAAGCACTATGGCGGGACGGGCGCGAGGGCAAAGTTCCAGAAATCGTACCGTTAAGTATAAATGCTATCATTGGAGGTATATTCAAATACTTCCAATGAGTTAAATTTAAAATTGGAGCACGAAAAATGATACCGGTTAGATGTTTCACCTGCGGGAAGGTCATATCGAACGTGTGGGAAGAATACCGCGCACGGGTAGAGGAGCGTAAGAGGACCCTGCCGAAGGGTGAACAGCTCAGGGTCGGCGACATCCTCGACGACCTGGGCGTAGAGCGATACTGCTGCAGGCGCATGCTGCTATCGCACGTCGAGCTGGTCGACGTCCTGGCACCATACCAGTGATAAGGATATACGGGATCGTGGGGTAGCCTGGTCCATCCTTTCGCGTTCGGGACGCGGAAACCTGAGTTCAAATCTCAGCGATCCCACCATATATCTTTATGAAAAAGCATAGCTTGAGACCACCCAACGGGACGCTTGGGAAAATGAACGCACTTCACCGGATAATGAACATCACATTTCATTTCTCAGTAAATTGCGAGGGGTATTAGCTTGAGCGCTAAACAAGTGAATGTGGCTGATAAGACTATGAGTTATACACGCTATGAGCGTGCGCGTATCGTCGGGGCGAGGGCTCTACAGATATCCATGGGGGCGCCTGTCCTCATCAAGGACGTCAAGAGTGTCGAGCCTATCGAGGTGGCGCTGGCCGAACTGGAGCGCGGCCTCATACCCATCACCGTTAAGAGGACGAATAAATCCTACCGGCGAGAGGCCGAATCTTCCGAATCTTCTGGATGATTTTTCATAATGGGAGGACATGGTTTTGACGATAATCGAGGACATCATCGGGAGGAAAATTTTCGACAGCCGTGGCAACCCGACGATAGAAGTCGAGGTCTACCTGGACGATGGCTTCGGGAGGGCCGCGGCGCCTGCCGGGGCGTCCAAGGGCACCTATGAGGCGGTGGCCATACCGGTCGATGACGCAATAGCTAAGCTTGAGAACGAGGTCGTTGAGCAGCTCATCGGCGAGGACGCGGAAGACCAGGAGCACATAGACATGCTTCTGCACGAGGTCGACGGGACGAGCAATTTTAGCAATATCGGAGGCAACACGTCTGTAGCCGTCTCCATGGCCGTGGCAAAGGCGGCTTCGAACGCGCTTTTCCGCGTTGGCCCGGGAGAGCCGCTGGAGCGCTACCTGTACAGGTATCTCGGCGGCGCGTATCCGCGCATGCCTTATCCGCTGGGCAACGTGCTAGGTGGAGGGGCGCACGCGCCTGGCGCGACCGACATCCAGGAGTTCCTCGTCTCATCTGTCGGCGCAGAGACGATCGATGAGGCGGTGTACGGCAACGCGCTGGTCCATAAGCGGGTAAAAAAGATACTGGCAGACGAAGGCGTCTTTTGCGGAAAGGGCGACGAGGGCGGCTGGGCGCCCCAGGTCAGGGACTCAATGGCCTTTGAGGTGGTCAGCAGGGCCGTCAAGGAGGCATCCGACGAGCTGGGGTTCGAGGTCAGGCTTGGCGTGGACGTGGCGGCTTCCGAGCTATGGGATGAAGAGAAAAAAGCCTACGTCTATAAGGATGCGATGCGTACGGCAGAGGAGCAGGTCGAGTACATCGCGGGCCTGATAGATGAATATGACCTATTTTACGTGGAAGACCCTCTCCATGAGAACGACTTCGATGGGTTTGCCGATCTGACCGAGAAGGCTGGCGATAGATGTATTATATGCGGTGATGACCTTTTCGTCACCAACGTCAAGCGAATAGAGGAGGGCATCGAGAAGTTCGCCGCAAACGCAGCATTGATAAAGCCAAACCAGATAGGCACGGTCACGGACACGTATAACGCCATAGCCCTGGCGAAGCGGTATGGCTATAAGGCCATCATGTCGCACAGGAGCGGCGAGACGACCGACAACACGATAGCACACCTGGCGGTCGCGTTCGGCTGCGAGATGCTGAAGACGGGCGTCGTGGGCGGCGAAAGGATCGCCAAGCTGAACGAGCTCATAAGGATCGGAGAGGACATTGGCAACGACAGGATGACAGAGGATTTATTTTAATCAGTATAGGAGATAGAAAAATGGCAGATAAAGCTGTAGAAAAACCGGAAATAAGAGAGATAAGGGATGAGAGCTACCAGTCATTGATACCGATGGATGAGTACCTTGCTGCGGGAGTGCACATCGGTACGCAGCAAAAGACTGAGGACATGAAGCGCTTCATATACCGCGTCAGGAACGATGGGCTGTACGTCCTGGACGTCCAGAGCACGGATGAGCGCATAAGGGCGGCGGCCAAATTCCTTTCACGCTATGAGCCGTCGAACATTCTGGTCGTGTGCGCAAGGCAGTATGGCCAGCACCCGGCGGAGATGTTCGCCAGGGCAATCGGGGCCAAGGATATCGTGGGAAGGTTCATACCGGGCACCATGACCAACCCGGAGTACATGTTCTTCACCGAGCCGGACGTCGTGGTCGTCACGGACCCCATCGGCGACATCCAGGCCGTCAACGAGGCCATCAAGATTGGCGTGCCCGTCGTGGCCATGTGCGACACGAACAACATGACCACCGACATCGACCTGGTGATACCGACGAACAACAAGGGCAGGAAAGCTCTCGCTCTCGTGTACTGGCTCCTGGCAAGGGAGGTCATACGAGAGCGCGGCGAGCAGGGATTCAACTATACCGTCAACGATTTCGAGTCAGAGATATAAGGATATATTGACATGAGGAATCCTGCGGTCGCGGGCATGTTTTACCCGGGAAGCAAAGAGGCGTTACGCCAACAGATAGCAAGCCTTGCGCCGAGGCAGCCCACGCCAAAGATAGATGCTATGGGCGTCGTGGTGCCGCACGCTGGCTACGCATATTCAGGCGGCGTAGCTGCCAGGGTTTATGCCTCTATAGAGGGCGCGCAAACCTTCATCATTCTTGGGCCGAGGCATGGGTGGGAAGGCTCCGCAATAGCGGTGTCCACCGAGCCGTGGAAGACGCCGCTTGGCGTCGTGGATGTAGCCCATGATTTCATCGAGCTGCTGCCCCCGGGCATCATAGACCGTGATGAGATAGCGCATAGCCGTGAGCACTCCCTGGAGGTTCAAGTCCCTTTCCTTCAATACTTTTTCGAGGGCTTCAGGATAGTGCCGATTGCGATAGGGCTGCAGGACTACGAGACCGTCAGCGAAGTGGCGAACGAGCTGATGATGGCCTTAGAGAAGTATCCGAAGAAGGCGGTGATCGTGGCATCCAGCGATTTCTCCCATTACGAGCCGGTCGAGGCGGCTAAGAGGAAGGATAGCAGGCTTATCGAGCGGATTGAGAAGCTAGACGTGGTGGGCTTTTATGATGAGATAGCAAGATTAAGTGCCACCTGCTGCGGCTACGGCCCTATAGCCGCCATGATGCTATGCTGCAAGCGCATGGGGGCAAAAAGGGCTGAGCTTCTAGCCTATGCCACGAGTGGCGACGTTACCGGCGACCGTGAAGTTGTTGGATATGCCGGGCTGGTAGTGACCGGGTAGTACCATGACGATCTGTTCGGCTCCTGGCAAGGTCTTCTTATTTGGCGAGCACGCGGTCGTCTACGGTAAGCGGGCCATCGCATGCGCCATAGACCTCCGTACGGAGGTCGAGGTCAACCGGGGCGGCAATGGCATACACATCCATTCCGCTTTCAAGGACGACCCGGATAAAAACCCCTATATTAAGATGGCTATAAAAAAAGTGCAGCAATACGTTGATATAAAAAATTTGAGCGTAAAGGTCTCTTCCACCATACCCATCGCGTCCGGCCTGGGGTCGTCGGCGGCGGTCACCGTCGCCACAATTGGGGCGCTTAACGAGGAGTTTCAGGTGGGCCTTAGAAAGGAAGAGATAGCCCTCATGGCATACCAGACAGAGCTTGAGGTTCAGGGGGCGGCGAGCCCGACGGACACGTTCGTCTCGACCATGGGGGGCACTGTCATCGTGCCCGACAGGAAAGTGCTGCCGCCCATAAGCTGCGGCATCGTGGTCGGGCACACGGGAATCTCGAAATCAACCGCCAGGATGGTCGCCAGGGTGAGGGCGCTAAAGGAAAAATATCCCGACGTAATAGGCGGCATCATGGATTCCATAGGCTGCATCTCTGTCAGGGGCGAGGATTTAATAAAAAAGAATGATTATCGTTCGATAGGCGAGCTCATGAACGTCAACCAGGGGCTTCTTGACGCTTTAGGCATCACTATCCCGGAGCTATCCTTACAGATCCACGCCGCACGACAGCACGGCGCGTATGGCGCCAAGGTCACCGGCGCCGGAGGAGGAGGATGCATGGTGGCCATCTGTGACGAGAAGAAATGTAAAGAGATCGCCACGGCAATTGGCCGCTCATATGGGGATAGTTTTATAACTCGCTCGACGTCCGAGGGGTTGATCATCAAATGACGATAATACTCAAGATTGGCGGCAGCGTGCTGACGGACAAGAATAAAGTATCGGCGGCGAAGCCAGAGGCCATCGCGCGCGTCGCGAGGGAGGTGAGCGAGGCGCTTAGCCCGCGGCTGGTTTTGGTCCATGGGGCGGGCTCCTTCGGGCACCACCAGGCGAAGGAATACCGGCTGAAAGATGGGCTTAACGACTGGAGCATAAAAGGCATACTGCCGACGCACAACGCAGTTAAATCTTTAAACGCGATGGTCGTGGACGCCCTGCAGATGAGCGGCGTGGACGCGCTGCCGGTGCACCCGCTTTCTAATTGTATTCTCAACAATGGAAGGATAGAGCACATGTGCATGGAGGCCATAACGAGGATGCTGCGCGCGGAAATCGTCCCGGTGCTTCATGGCGACGTAGTCATGGACACGGCAAAAGGCGTGGGCATCCTATCTGGCGACCAGCTCGTGGCTTACCTCGCCAGGGCTCTTAAAGCAGACAGGGTGGGCATCGGCACCAACGTGGATGGAGTCTTAAGGAATGGCAGCGTAATAAGGGAGCTCAAGCCAGCAAACATAAGGGAAGTTGAAAGCATCCTATCTGGCTCAGTAGGAGTAGACGTTACGGGGGGCATGTACGGTAAAATAGCAGAGCTGATGGCGTTGGCCGGGGAGGGCATACCCTCGGTCGTATTCAATGCGGAAAAGCCGGGCAACATCGTGAAATTCTTGAGGGATGACCTGGCTGAAGGCACACTCATAAGCGGAGACTGAAGTATGGTGACCTCGAAGAGAAAGATGGAGCACCTGGACATCTGTACCAGGGAAAACGTGGAATCGAAGGGCAGCGGGTTCGAAGACATCGAATTCATACACCGGTGCCTTCCTGAAATAAATAAGTCCGAGATTTCAACCAGCACCACTTTCTTAGGCCACAGGTTCAACGCTCCGCTGATGATAGCTTCAATGACCGGCGGCCATCCATGCACGATGGAAGTGAACGCGAACCTGGCGATGGCGGCCGAGGAGCTGGGGCTGGGCATGGGCGTGGGCAGCCAGAGGGCGGCGCTCGAGGACCCAAAGCTGGAGGACACTTACCGGATAGTGCGGGATAAGGCGCCCCACGCGTTCATATACGGCAACATTGGCGCGCCCCAGCTATCCGAGTATACCATAGAGGACATCGAGCGTGCGGTAAGCATGATCGACGCCGATGCCATGGCGATTCACCTGAACTTCCTTCAGGAGGCGATACAGCCCGAAGGAGAGGTAGATGCCAGGGGCATCATAGACAGGATTGCGGCAATCGCAGAAGGCCTGTCAGTGCCGGTTATCGTGAAAGAGAGCGGCGCGGGCATCTGCCATGGCGACGCCTATATGCTGAAAAAGGCCGGCGTAGCGGCCCTTGACGTGGGCGGCAGAGGCGGCACGAGCTGGGCGGGCGTGGAGGTCTTCAGGGCACGCATGGAGCAGGACAGCATTAGCGAGCACCTGGGGATAAAGTTCTGGGATTGGGGCATCCCTACCGCCGTGAGCATCGTCGAGGCTGACATCGGGCTTCCTTTGATAGCGACGGGCGGCATAAGGGATGGCGTCATGGTGGCGAAAGCGCTGGCATTGGGCGCGTCCATGAGCAGCGTGGCGCTGCCGCTCGTGTCTGCCGCAAGGATAAGCTCCGAGAAAGTGAAGAGAACGCTTGAATTGTACATAGAGGAGCTAAAGGCCGTGATGTTCCTTACCGGCTCCAGGACGCCGGAGGAGATCAGGCGTGCCCCGATTATAATCTCGGGGAAAACGAGGGACGCGCTGGAGGCGAGAGGGTTTAACTGGAAGGCCTTCGCCCAGCGCTAGAGGTAAAGGCCTTTTTAGGCCAATAAAAAGGTGCTAATCAATGAGAGATGTTGGAATAATAGCGGTCGGCGGCTACGAGGAAGTAGGCCGGAACATGACCGCCATACGTGTTGGTAAAGAGATAGTCATCATGGATATGGGCATACGGCTGGACCGGATCCAGATCCATGAGGAGACAGAGATAGAGAAGCTGCATTCGCTGGACCTTATAAAGATGGGAGCGATACCTGACGATAAGGTCCTGAATAACGTGGACGCAAACGTCGTGGGCATAGTCTGCACCCATGGCCACCTTGACCATATCGGCGCGGTGCCAAAGCTGGCGCACAGGTATAAGTGTCCGATAATATCGACGCCGTTCACCACGGAGCTTATAAGGCAGGAGATCGAGTCAGAGAGGAAGTTCGAGGTGGCCAACAAGCTGATACCGCTGGACTGCGGGAAGATCCACGATCTCTCGAGGAACCTATCTGTCGAGCTTATCAGGGTGCAGCATAGCATAGTGGACTGCGCCTTCGCGGCGCTGCATACGCCGCATGGCATCATACTTTATGCGTGTGACTTCAAGATAGACCGGACGCCCACGTTAGGCGATGTTCCCGACTTCAAGAGGCTCAAGCAGCTCGGCAAGGAGGGGGTGCTGGCCATGATCACCGAGAGCACAAACGTGGACCGCTCGGGCAAGACGCCCTCCGAGCAGATAGCCAGGGATATGGTCTGGGATGCCCTGCTGGGCACCGAGGAGACCGAGAGCGGCGTGCTCGTGACGACCTTCTCATCGCATATCGCCAGGCTGAAATCCATAATCGAGGCGGCCGAGAAAATGGACCGCACGCCTGTGCTTCTTGGCAGCAGCATGGAGAGGTACTACGGTACGGCCATTAAGATGGGCTATGTGGAAAAGCCCGATAACTTACAGATATTCGGCTATCGCCGCTCCATCGAGAAGGCGGTGAAGCAGATAATGAAAGAGGGCAAGGATAAGTACCTCCCCATCGTGACGGGCCACCAGGGAGAGCCTGACGCCATCCTGGGAAGGATAGCGAGCGGAGAGCTGGACTTCAAGCTGGAGAATGGCGACAAGGTGATATTCTCGGCGAACGTCATACCTAACATGCTCAACCAGGCGAACCGTTATGCCTGCGAGACCAAGCTGAGGATGAGGGGCGCCCGTATCTATGATAACGTGCACGTTTCCGGGCACGCATACAAGGAGGACCACTGGGAGCTTTTAAGGATGGTCAAGCCAGAGCACGTCATACCTGCCCACGGCAACATGCACATGCACACCGCCTATATCGACATGGCCGAGGACACGGGCTATGAGTTCGGGCAGACTGCGCACATCCTGCGAAATGGACAGGAGCTTACCCTTTAAGGGTAGTCATCATGTTGTATGGAGCATCATTACATGGATACCCGGGAAATAGAGCTTATCGCCAGAAAGCTGGCGCTTCAGAACGCCTACAAGTATGGTAAAGCCCCCCAGGCAGGGGCGGTCATGGGTAAGCTAATGGGCACGCATCCTGAATTGAAGGCACAGGCAAAGGAATTAATGCCTATCATCCAGAAAGCCCTGGCAGAGATCGGACAGATGACAAATGATGAGGTAAAGTCAGAGCTAGAATCCATCGCTCCGGAGCTCATCGAGGAGCTTCACGTTAAAAAAGAAACAAGGAGGGGGCTGCCAGAACTGGATATTTCGAATGTAAAGCCAGGGCAGAAGGTCACCTTGAGGATCGCCCCGAACCCGAATGGGCCTCCATCGCTGGGCAACGCCCGCGGCATAATCGTCAACTACGAGTACGCCCGGATGTACGATGGCGTCTTCATTATGCGGTTCGACGACACGGACCCGTCCATTAAAAAACCCATGCTAGAGGCCTACCAGTGGTACGTGGACCAGGCGAAGTGGCTGGGCTGCCCGCCTGATAAGGTGGTCATCGCATCCGATAGGCTTCCGCTTTACTACGAGTACGCTGAGAAGCTCATCGAGATGGGCAAGGCTTACGTTTGCTTCTGCGATCACGATACCTTCAAGGAGCTTAAGGATAAGGGCGAGCCGTGCCCGCACCGGGACGCTCTCCCTGAGGAGAACATGAAGAACTGGCGGGCCATGCTTAACGGGGATTTCGAGGAGAAGGTTGTGCTCCGGATAAAGACGGATATAAGGCATAAGGACCCAGCCTTACGAGACTGGGTGGCTTTCCGCATAGTTAGGGAGGAGCACCCGCGCGTGGGCAAAAAATACCTGGTGTGGCCCATGCTAGACTTTGAGTCTGCTATGGAAGACCACTTTTTGGGCGTCACCCACATAATCCGCGGTAAGGACCTCATGAAGACCGCCGATAAGCAGCGCTATGTATATAAGTATTTAGGGTGGGAGTACCCGAAGGTTTACCACTGGGGGAGGGTGAGGCTGCTCGGCTTCGGCAAGTTTTCCACAAGCGTCATGAAGAAAGGCATAGAGGCCGGGGAATACACCGGCTGGGATGACCCGAGGCTGCCCACGGTGGCTGCCCTCAAGAGGAGGGGGTTCGAGCCAGAGGCGATCAGGAATGTCATGGTGAACATGGGCGTGACGGAGACCGATATCGAGTTTAGCATGGAGACGCTCTACGCCGAGAACAGGAAGATAGTAGACGCTAAGGCGAACCGCTATTTCTTCGTGAATGACCCTGTTGCCTTGAGGGTTAAGGGTGCCCCGCAAACGACTGCGAAGGCTCCGCTGCACCCGCTCGACCATGCCCGCGGCTTCAGGGAAATACATGTCGATGAGAACCCAGAAGTGCTGGTTACCCTGGCCGATAAGAACGCTTTCAGGGTGGGCGACATCATACGCCTTAAGGATTTATATAATGTAAGGCTTACCTCAATGGAGCCATTCGAGGCAGAGTATGTCGGCAATGACCTTTCTGTTTTGAAGCAGGGCGCCAGGATAATACACTGGGCGCCGGTAGATGGCCTGCCCGTCAGAGTCCTGGGCCCGGATAGGGAGTACCATGGCGTAGCTGAGCGTGGGGTGCATAACGAGCTTAACAACGTCGTCCAGTTTGAGAGGTTCGCGTTTTGTAGGATAGACTCTATCAATAGAGTCGTGGTCGCCTATTATACGCACCCTTAAATCCCATTTATCGGCCAAATTTCGCTATGCGTTTTTATATTTACACGGATTTATGGTAACTGAGTGATGGCCGGTATGATGGGAAAGCATGAAGATGGGGGCTTGCAGGAGCAGCTCAATAAGGCGAGTGAAATCGTGAACATGGTGCTGGAAATCGGCATGAGCGGGGCACGGGCCCGGCATGCTGAAGAGCAGCTCTATGATGTCCTGCAGACGTTGAGAGGCAATTTAAATGCGGATTTTATTACGATTTTGCTTAGAGAGGATAAAAACCTGGCCGCCATAATGGGCTTTGGCGAGGGGTGGGAGACGGCGGAGGGTTTTATAGAGCCCATAGGCCAGGGGTTCGCGGGCAAGATCGCGGAGACAAAGGAGCACCTGTACGTGCATGACGCCCGGGTGGACCCCATCGTTATAAGCCCATATATTAAGAGCGCCGGCATCCGCTCAATGCTGGGCGTGCCCCTGCTTTATGGCGGCGAGCCCGTCGGCGTCCTCCAGCTTGGCTGGAAGGGCACGCATCCATTCAGCGAGATGGAGCTTAAGATATTAAACGTGGCCGCAGAGAGGTGCGCTTCTGCCATAGTCATCTCGCGAATGTGCGAGATTAATGATGACTTGAATGCCCAGGCTTGCATGTATCTGGATATAATCGAGCACGACCTTAAGAATTTAAATAAGGTCATGCATGAGGACCTGGATAGCGTGCTGTCGATACCCGACCTGGACAGGGACGTGAAGGATACCATTGAAGGCGTGAAGCGGGACCTGAGGGAGAGCGAGACTATTGTCGATAACGTGAGGGTCCTATATCACACGCTGAACGAGGACCTACCCATCGAGACGATGGACCTGGACTCGCTCATCCAGGATGCCATAAAAGAAGTGGAGTGGCCTGAGACGAAGAACGTGGGCATTCATTACGCTCCGGAGATGGGCCGCGTTGTGAATGGTACGATATTGCTGAAAGACGTTTTTTATACGCTGGTTAATAACGCGATAATGTGTTCTCGTGGCGATGCGGTAATTGATATTAGTGTGGGTAAGGTGCACGTTGACAGGCAGCCCTTTTATATCGTGTCGGTCATTGATGATTCGCAGGCCATTCCTGATGACGTGAAGGAGGAGCTTTTCGATTTTCATTTTGGCGTTAGTCAGGCGCATGGGAAGGCTTTGCCTTTGTTTCTCGTTAAGCTGATAGTCGATAGGATGGGGGGCTCTATAATGGTGGAGAACAGGGTTCCTGGTGACTATAGGAGGGGTAGCGTTTTTAGGGTTGTGTTGCCTGCCATTGAGGCTGCTGTGATTCCTGAGGTTGAGCCTGTCTATCGCTAGGTTTTATCTTTTTCTTTTTCTGGTTATTATGGCGATGGTTGTTATCCCTGCTATTGTTAGTAGTGCTGTGTAGCCTGGTGCTTGTGTTTTTTGTGTAGTTGGCACTGGTGTTGGGGTTTCACTGGAGCTTATTTTTTCTTTTGTTGTGGCGTTTGGCGTCTGTGTTGGCGCTTGTGTGGGCGTAGTTGTTGGATAGGTTGTTTGGGCGCTTGTTGTGGTGGGTTTTATAGGTTGTTGTGTCGGTGATCGCGTGGGCACGGGTGTTGGGGCGGGAGTGGAGGTTGGAGTTGGCTCTGGCGTTGGGGTGGGAGTGGGAGCAGGGGTTGGGGTAGGTGAAGGCGTAGGCGTTACTGTACTATTAGGAGATGGGGTGGGCGTTGGTGTAGGCGTAGGAGTGGGTGTGGGAGTAGGAGTAGGGGTGGGAGACGGTGCAGGCAAATCAATGTTCAGGTTAATCTGCTTCGAGCCCATGGATGTGACAAACCTGCCAGATGAGGCAGATGAGCCATTATACGAAGCGACCACTTCCGTCTCGATACCCGTGCTAAGCGTGAGAATAAAATAGCCATTCGGAAATGTGGAGGTTTGCTGGCCTCCTCCAGTTACTGAGACGCCGCCAGTCGGCACGCCATCCACGGTAATCGTTCCCGTTATTACGCAAACGCCTATCGCCTGGGACATGGCTGCAGGAGCTATATGGCTAAAAGCAGCCATAAGCGCTACTAATAATATCATGCCCTTTTCGACGACTTTCGCCATCATCTACGTGCTCCGCCTCTCACATACGCCAATGGGTATGGCCAAGAATATTTGTCAAACAATATATTAATAAATATATATTTATTAAATTATGGCTTTTTTGCTAGAGAGTAAAAGCCAAAATAATTGTGGAATCAGCGAAATCAGGGCAAATCACCGATAAATGCCCACCATACGCCAAACATTCAGATAACAAAAAAACAAACAAAACATTATAACAAATTTTTATATAATACGTACACCTACCTTAAATAAAGGTTTTTTCATGGCAAAAGGAGACTCAAAAAGAACAGGCCAAAAAAACACTTCACATGGAAATGAGGACGTTTCTGGCATATTTAAAGCCGCCCAATCACATATGATTGAAGGCAGCATTGACGAGGCGATAGCCGATTTCGAGGAAATACTTAAAAAAGATATAAAATACGAGCCCGCATATCTGGGCCTGGGATTGGCGTATCTCGCCAAAGGCGACCTCAACGCATCGCTGAAAAAGTTTAACGAAGCGCTGGCGATAGACCCGCACTCCATAGAATCCCGATTATCATTGGCGCTGACATACCTTTACATGCAAAAATACGCGGATGCAAAGCGTGAATTTAAAGAGGTCTTAAAAATTGAGCCTGACAACTTTTATTCGCGCCTATACCTTGGGGACATATACGCTTCGGAAGATGAATATGAGAATGCAAAAAGCGAATACAGGGAGGCTTTACGCATAGAGCCTGACAGCTGGGAAGCCCATTTTAAGATGGGGTCTACCCATGTGCTCTCCATGGAGTTCGAGGATGCAGCCAAAGAGCTAAGGGAGGCCATAAGGCTAAAGCCAGATGAGGCGCTGGTCCACAGCACCATGGGAAATACGCTGTCCCTCATCGGGGAACTGGATGAGGCGATAAAGGAGTGTGAAGAGGCCGTAAGGCTGGACCCGTGCGATGCGGAATATCACCATAGCCTTGGCATCATCTTAATGGAAAAAGGCGAGACGAATAGGGCACTGGCGGAATTAGAGGAGGCCATCAAGCTTGACCCGCGTGATATTGACGCTTATTTTATATCCGCGAGCATTCACTTTGAAAAGGAGGAGAACGGAGAAGCCATAGGCCTGCTACAAGAGGCCGTAAAAATCAGCCCTGATAGCCCTGATGCCCACCATAACCTCGCCATTGGCTATCTTCAGGTCGGCTCGATAGGGGACGCGATAAAAGAGTTTATCGAAGCCCTCAACCTAAACCCGGACGACATTGATACGCGATACGACCTCGCAAAGCTATACATTGAGCTGGGCCTTTATAGCCTCGCCAGGACTGAGCTGGAAGAGATACTCGAGGCCGCCCCTGGCGAAACGCTGGCAGAGAGTATGCTGGGCATCGTCGATACTCTGGAAGGGATCGAGAAGGGTACGGCTAAGCTTGCATCGGTGAATCGGCCAAAAAAGAAAGCTAAAGCCATGAAGATAAAAAAGAAGCCGAAAGTTAAGGATGGAAAGAGGGGCAATAAGGCTAAGAAGAAGTGATCCGCCTAACGTTATGCGGCATGAATTCACAATTCACACTTAATATGAAATATAGATAAATTATTAGTATCATCCCATGCATATTATACCTTCAAATAGGGGGCGGTTGCTCCCCGAATGGAGGTATATCATATTTATAACAAACGTCTAGCTTGCTTGATATTCTGCATGGTTTTGGTATTGGCGGCAGGCCTATCGGGCTGCACAAGCCCAACGGCATCGCCAACGACAACCCCGGCGAACCAGCAGATAACGATAATTGACTCGACGGGCAAGGTCATCACGCTGCCCAGGGCTGCGGAAAGGATAATAGTCACGAACTCGGACTGCGCAGAAGTCCTCATAGCGCTAGGGGCTAAAGACAAGATAGTGGGCATAACGAACACGGTCGCGAACACGCCCCTCATGGCCGCCAACCTGGGCAACGTCACCAGCGTAGGGGTATGGGACAACCCGAGCATCGAGGACATAATAGCCCTCACGCCAGACGTGGTCATCTCATATGCAAGCTGGAAGCCAAAGAACCTCAAACAGTTCCAGGCGGCAAACATAACGCTCGTGGCTCTAGACTGCTACAAGATGGACAACCTTACCTCGGACATAAGGACCATGGGCGTACTCGTGGGCGAGGAAAAGAACGCCTCGGCGTATGCGGGCTTCATAGAGAACTATATGAACATCGTGAAGGATAGGACCGCTAATCTAACCGAAAGCGAGAAGCCGACCGTCTACTGGGAGCAGAACAGGACGAAGATAACGTCGGCCGGCATGGGCTCGGGAGGCGACACCCTTATAAGGATGGCGGGCGGCAATAACATAGCGGGCAACGAGACGCAACAGTACCCGGAGGTCAGCGCCGAGTGGATAGTCCGGAGCAACCCACAGGTCATAGTGAGAAACGTGGGCTACGTAAAGTCAGAGGACTACATGAAGGGCGTCATCGCAATGGTGGAAAACAGGACAGGCATGTCACAGGTTAGGGCCGTCAAGGACGGCAGGGTATACGTCATGTCCACCACCGTGGCTTTCGGCCCGAAGGGATTCATGGGTTTATTATATATGGCTAAAATATTACACCCCGACCGGTTCGCTGACGTGGACCCGCAAAAAGCGCTCGACGCCTATGCGGAAAAGTTCGTGCCAGGGGCTAACAAGGACATCTATATATATCCCATACCTTAGAGAAGGCATGTGCCACACCATGCCTTCTCTTATATGGAAAACTCTTTTTAGCATCCTAATGTATATTTAAGGGTTTTACTATGGGGTGTGAAGTGTGGACTCACTGGCCAGGGAGACGATAGTAAGCGAGATATACAGGGAAGGCTATGCAAAAAAGATAAGCTTGCTCCTGGCCCTTATCGCTTTATTGGTGGCCGCTTCTATTTATTCCATTACGGCAGGCTCGGCCAGCGTTAGCCTGGAAGACGTCGGCCTATCTCTCGGCGGGGCGCTATCCACCCTTATCAATGGAATCCTGGCCTTTTTTGACCATTTTATCCCCTGTGGATACCGCATTCCAGTGATGGCTCCACACAGCGACATCGCGAGCGTCATCGTGGTTAACATGCGCGCGCCCCGCATTCTCCTGGCAATCCTGACGGGCATGAGCCTCGCCGTGGCCGGGGTGGTCATGCAGGGCATCCTCAGAAACCCGCTCGTAAGCCCCTTCACGCTAGGCCTCGCCTCGGCCTCATCTTTTGGGGCGGCGCTCATGATAGTCATGGGCGTATACATCGCCCTTCCATTCATTCCAGGCGACTCTTCAGTGGTCATCAGCGCCTTCGCATTCGGATGCGCGAGCATGGCGCTAATATATGGCGTATCCAGGATGAGGGGGACGAGCCAGGCCACGCTAATACTCTCAGGCGTCGTCATAGGATACATATTCCAGGCTGGCGTTCTCGTCCTGAAATATGTATCCAACAATGAGAAGCTTAAGGACCTCGTGGTATGGCTCATGGGCGGGATGTGGAGCGCAAGCTGGGATACCATCATCATCCTCGCCCCGATTACCATCTTCTGCATGGCCGCCATGTGGCTTATGGCCTGGAACCTGAACGCGCTGGCCGCGGGCGACGATATAGCGAAAAGCCTGGGCATCAGGGTGGAGCGCCTGAGGCTGCTCTGCCTGTTCATCACGACGCTCGCCGCTTCTAGCTGCCTGGCATTCACGGGCGTAATCGGCTTTATCGGGCTTATGGCGCCACACATCTGCCGCATGCTAATAGGCAACGATCACAGGTACCTCATACCGTGCTCCGCCCTCATGGGCGCAATAATACTAACGGTCTCCGACACTTTTGCCCGGACCATCATGAGCCCGATTGAGATACCGGTGGGCATAATCATGTACATCATAGGAGGCGTGTTTTTCCTCTACCTCATCTTGAGGGGCAAGGAAAGCCACATCTATTAGGGGTGAAGGGCGTGAGGATAAGGCTGGACAACGTCGGGGTTGAATATGGGAAGTATAAGGCTGTGGACGGCGTGTCCTTCGAGGTTGGACCCGGGGAGGTGCTCAGCATAGTGGGGCCTAATGGCTCCGGAAAGAGCTCCATCATAAAGTGTATTGCACAGGTCCTAAAGCCGTCCACGGGCAAGGTCTACCTGGACGGGCGTGACATCTCGAGCATTGACCTCAACGAGATAGCGAAGCTAGTTGGCTATGTTCCGCAAAACTTTCACTACCTGTTCTTCTCCAACGTCATGGAGACAGTCCTGCTCGGAAGAAAGCCTCACATCAGGTGGCGCGTCACGCAAAAGGACCTTGACGTCGTCCAGCGGGCGCTGGACATGATGGGTATAGCCCACATGGCGGGGAAGTTCATGGACGAGCTGAGTGGCGGGGAAAAACAAAAGGTGTACATAGCCAGGACGCTTGCACAGGAGCCGCAGCTATACCTGCTGGACGAGCCCACCAGCAACCTGGACCTTAAGCACCAGATTGAGGTGCTGGAGATAACCCGGCGGCTCACATACGAAAAGAACGCTTCCATGATAGTGGCCCTTCATGACCTCAACCTCGCCTTGAGGTATTCTGACAGGGTCGCCATGATGAACCGTGGCCGCCTTTACGCCTATGGCAAGCCCGAAGACGTCCTCACCATACAAAACATAAACGACGTGTACGGTGTTGAGACGTTCATCATAGAAAGCGATTATGGCAGGTACATCGTACCGATCCGCGCAAAATGAACGTCTTAATTTTATCAATACATGATATATAAAAACATGGTATGAGCCTAAAAGAGATGATGGAAGAGATAGAGAGCCAGCGCCGACGAGGCAAGTTCAGGGGCGCGGAAAACCTGCTCCGCATCGAGCAAAGGCGTGCCGAGCTCGAAGGCAACGACCCTTACTATCACTTCTTTGGGGGGGTGCTCCTATACTATTTTAATTTCTCGAAGGACGCCTACTTGAACTTGAATAACGCGCTGCTAACCGAGGACTATGACGTCTTTTATGTTATAAAGTATAAGGGCATCATTTGTATGGATATGGGGAAATATGATAGGGCCCTGGAATTGTTTCAGAAGGCGCTGGAGGTCGCGGAGGAAGCCGGCGATAAGGGATGGATAGCCTCCATGCTTAATGCCATCGGGAACGTTTACACGAGGACGGGAAAGTATGATAAAGCGCTCGAATCGTATTCCAGCGCCCTTAAGGCAGCCCTGGAGTCAGAAAACATGGAATGGATGGCGACGAGCCTCTGCAACGTCGGCGTGGCGCACAATAACTTAGGGGACTATAAAGGCTCTGTAAAGTTTTTCGAGGACTCGTACGAGGTGTCCAGGCAGATCGACGATAAGTATGGCCGGCGGGTATGCTTGAATAACCTGGGCAGCGTATACAATAACATGGGAAACCATGAGGAGGCGCTGAGGCTGTTCGAGGAGGCGAGAAAGTACGCAGAGGAGATCGACGATAAGTACGGGCTCCGCGTGGTCTATAATAACCTCGGCTTCACCTATCGCACGCTTGGCGACCTGAAGCGTGCCCTGGAGTGCTACGAGCTTGCGTTGACCATCGCCAGGCAGATTGGCGACGACCAGGGGGCGAACGTCGCAAAATACTGGATACTTGCCATATACGATGAGCTCCACGAGAAGGCTCCGCACGCTAAGAAAGCTTAATTAGCGGTCCACATATAGTATATAGGGGGCCTTATCGATGTTTAACCTGCTAAAGAGCGTAATTGGCGGCAATAAGAAAGCAGGGCTACCTATCGAATTGCCCGAAGCCTTCCCCTTAGATGGCACCGAAGTCGAGACGGCACCACGAGCCGAATGCTCACATAAGCCAGACCATATTAAGGCGGACGTCAACCACACCGGCCACATGCGAGTATTCGCGGCAAGCGATGAGGAGGCATCTGCCCTTGAGGCAGAAGCGA
The DNA here is from genome assembly GCF_000251105.1 of Methanocella conradii HZ254. GTDB lineage: Archaea > Halobacteriota > Methanocellia > Methanocellales > Methanocellaceae > Methanocella > Methanocella conradii. Next base: position 2,183,802 of record NC_017034.1, read on the forward strand.
TGAGGCATGTGCGGGGTAAAAAGACCGTCTTTTATGGGGAAACGGCTGTATCCGCTTACATTTCCGGCCCCCCACCCCTGAGGCTCATCACGATCACTAAGAACGGGGATAAGCTGTGCACATACCCATTTTTCAATCTAGGAAAGCCCTTGGAAGCCAGGATTACAGGCATCACCGAGTGCCGTAACGGCTACGAGGGCCAGCTAGAGATATTCACAAAAGGCTCGACGCTGTCTTTTTTTGACGTGATGTACTTTAAGAATAAGAATCTTTATTATCCAGGAAAAGAGGTCAAAGTGGCGCTCTCGGGCATAGCATACGTGCTCGCAAGGGCGGGGGACGCGTCAGACAACGATCTGGCCATCCAGTATGAGAACGGCGACGTCGATGACTACGTTTTTAGGGGAATAGTAAAGGAAGTCCTGGAATTTGAAGCGTTAGGCGGCAAGGCCCGGGCCGTTGAGGTGCCTCTCCGGGCCAGCGCCGACTCGGCCATAGAAATCCATATGTGTGTCACGCAAAACGTGCTAAACGAAAAACTAAGAAAGGGCGACTACGTGAGCGGCATCATGTGGCTGCACGGCCTCGTTTTATGAAAAGCCTTATAGGGACATACCGCAATAATACTGCGAACACATAGGGCCTTTAGGGGTGTCATAATGGATTTTAGGGCGATAGAAAATAAGTGGCAAAAGCGTTACGAGGAAACAAAGGCCTTCGAGCCGTCCGTGGAGCCGGGAAAGCCGAAGTACTTCGTTACGTACCCGTATCCATACATGAATGGGTATTTCCATATTGGAAGGGCTTTCAGCGGCCTGAGGGCGGAAGTGCTCGCCCGCTATAAGCTCATGCAGGGCTTTAACGTCCTCTTCCCGTTCGCCTTCCACTGTACGGGCACCCCGATAGTGGCGGCCGCCGAGAGGATAGCTGAAGGAGAGAAGAAGCAGATAGAAATACTCAAGAGGGCGGGGATACCCGAGGAGGAGATACCTAAGTTTGCCGACCCCGTCTACTGGACCCAGTACTTCTCCAAGGCGACGAGGGAGGACCTAAAAAGAGTGGGCGCCGCCATCGACTGGTCCAGGGCTTTCATCACCACTTCGCTTAACCCGCACTATGACTCTTTCATTAAGTGGCAGTTCAGGAAGCTAAAGGAAGGGGGCTACGTGGTCATGGGCGAACACCCCGTCGTGTGGTGCCCGCACTGTAAGTCGCCGGTTGGCGACCATGGGCGCCTCGAAGGCGAGGGCGTAACCCCCGAGGAGATATACCTCATCAAGTTCAGGCTTGGCGAGACAATCCTGCCGTGTGGCACCTACAGGCCTGAGACGGCCTATGGCGTCACCAATCTATGGCTGAACCCCGACGTAACTTACATAAGGGCAAAGGTGAACGACGAGGAGTGGCTGGTCTCAAAGGAGACCCTGGATAAGCTGGCCAACCAGAAGTATGTGGCCAGCTTCATCGAGGAGGTTCGGGGCAGGGATTTGATTGGTAAGATGGTGCTTAACCAGGTGACTGGCATGGAAGTGCCCATATTGCCGGCCGTCTTCGTGGACCCTGCCGTAGGCACTGGAGTCGTCATGTCCGTTCCCGCCCACGCGCCCTACGACTACGCCGCCCTCCGTGACATCGAGAATGACCCGGCCAGGTTTGGGCTTACCCCTGACGTCATAAGCGGCATCAAGCTCATCCCCCTTATAACCATAGAGGGCTTCGGGAAGTTCCCTGCGAAGGAGATAGTGGAGCGGATGAACATCAAGGGCCAGGACGACCCGAAGCTTGAGGAAGCCACTAAGGAGATATACAAAAAAGAGTTCCACACAGGAGTCTTGAATGAAAATTGCGGCAAGTACGCGGGCCGTAAGGTCATGGATGCCAAGCTGGAGCTGGTAAGCGATTTCGTCCATAGCGGCAAAGCAGCCATATTCTACGAGCTCCCCCAGCAGGTAGTCTGCCGCTGCCTAACTAAGTGTGTGGTAAAAATCGTATCTGACCAGTGGTTCTTGAACTATAGTAACCCTATCTGGAAGGCCCAGGCGCATAAGGCGCTGGATGCGATGGCGCTATACCCTGATAAGGTGCGCAAGCAGTTCGAATACGTGCTGGACTGGCTGAAGGACTGGGCGTGTACCAGGGAGTATGGCCTCGGGACAGAGCTTCCCTGGGATAAGCGGTGGGTCATCGAGTCCCTCTCAGACTCCACCATTTATATGGCCTACTATACCATCTCAAAATACCTTCAGGACCCGGCGCTGGGGATTAGGCCAGAGCAGCTATCCGACGAGTTCTTCGACTTCGTGTTCCTGGGGAAGGGCACCGCTGACGAGGTCTCTAAAAAGACCGGCATCGAGCAAGGCTTGATACTGAAGATGAGGGACGAGTTTGAGTACTGGTATCCCTTTGATATGAGGTGTAGCGGTAAGGACCTGGTGCAGAATCATCTGTCTTTCTGCATTTTTAATCATACTGCCATTTTCCCGGAGAGGCATTGGCCGAGAGGCATGAGCGTCAACGGCTTTCTACAGCTTGACGGGCAGAAGATGTCGTCGAGTAGGGGTAACGTCTATACCCTCAGGCAGGTCCTCGACATGTATGGCGCTGATGCCACGAGGCTCACGCTCATGTATGGCGGGGAGGGCCTGGAGGACCCGAACTGGGATAGCGAGTTCGCCAGGACGGCCTGGTCTAAGCTGGCGCAGTGGTACGACTTCGCCATCGAGAACTATGGCAAGGGCCGGGATGATGTGAAGTACATAGACCGTTGGCTCGAATCCGTGGCCACTAAGTCGATAAAGCTCACCAGGGAGGCCATGGATGCCATGAACTTCAGGACTGCCATCCAGCGTGGCTATTTCGACATGCAGCGCTACCTGAGGTGGTATATACGCAGGTCTCCGGTGCCGAATAGAAGGATAATATCCTGGTTTATAGAGGCTCAGACCAAGATTCTCGCTCCTTTCACCCCCCACATTTGCGAAGAGATATGGGAGAAGCTGGGCGGAAGCGGATTCATAGCGAAGGCGCCGTATCCCACCTGGGATGAGAAGAAGATAGCCGATGAGACGATAGAGAGGTCTGAGGACTTCCTCCGTAAGGTGATAGAGGACATCCAGGAGATCATCACGGTTGCTAACCTTTCCGAGGCCAAGGATGCCTATATCTACACCTCTGAGGAGTGGAAGTATAAGGCTTTGCAGCTTGCGACTGGCAAGAACATGGGCGATGCCATGAAGGCCGTGATGGCTGACCCGGAAATGCGGAAGCATGGCAAGGAGGTCAGCCGGTACGTGCAGAAGGTGGTCAGCGAGCGGCTTGTCCCGAGTGGAGTAGACGAGGCCGCCGTCCTTAACGAGGCTAAGGACTTTATAGCCAGCGAGATAGGCATGAACGTCCACATTAACTCTGAGTTTGACCCGCAGGGTAAGAGGAAGCACGCCATCCCCGGCCGTCCTGCCATATTCATTCAATCATAGTGTGCCGCCTGGCACCGTTAGGTATATATTCCAGGAATAACTATGAAGTGCTGCTGTTGGGCACGTAGATCAGGGGTAGATCGCTTCCTTGGCATGGAAGAGGCCTCGGGTTCAATTCCCGACGTGTCCACTGTCTATAAATAATAGCTTGAGTTTGTTGTTTCTTCCTAGCGGGTCGACGCCCCGCTGATGCGGGGCTACTCGGCGTTTTGGGTTCTCCGATGTCGGGGCCGGGCTTGCACCCCGATCGAATTGACATCAGGAAAAATTGGCATCCTAGTTTATATTGAACTTATTTGAAAATACAGTGGTTATATTTGATTTATACATATATTTAGGCTCTAAATACCCTATTTTAGTGCTAATTAAGGTAGTTAATTGTTATTAGAATAATATATAATTCCCATCTTTGAGGCCGTGGTGTAATATCTAAAACCCTTATCTACAACAATCACAAAGGATATATTCCGATTATTACACAACTTAGTAAAAGGAGTTTCTCCAATGGACATCCCACGCATCTTTAACATTACAGAAAGTGCTCACCGCATCCATAACCCGTTCACACCAGAAAAGCTCGCCACTCTCGGCGCGGCGCTGCGCCTGGAACCGGGGACTCGTGTGCTCGACCTCGGCAGCGGTTCGGGCGAGATGCTGTGCACCTGGGCACGCGATTACGGGATCATTGGCGTCGGCATCGACATGAGCCAGTTGTTCACCGAGCAAGCGAACCTCCGCGCTGAAGAACTCGGAGTCGCCGATCGAGTCGAGTTCATCCACGGCGACGCTGTCGGCTACGTCGCCGACGAAAAGGTCGGTGTGGCAGCCTGTCTCGGTGCCACGTGGATCGGTGGGGGAGTCGCCGGCACCATCGAGCTTCTGGCGAAGAGTCTCCGCTCCGGAGGAATCATCCTCATCGGCGAGCCCTACTGGCGGCAGTTACCACCGACGGAAGACGTTGCCAGGGGATGCTTGGCCAATTCTATCTCCGACTTTCTCACGCTTCCAGACCTTCTCGCGTCTTTCGGCGACCTCAACTACGACGTTGTGGAAATGGTTCTGGCTGACCAAGAATGCTGGGATAGGTACGAGGCGGCCAAGTGGCTCACCATGCGCCGATGGCTCGAAGCGAATCCCGACGACGACCTCGCGAAAGATGTTCGAGCCAAACTGACTTTAGAACCAATACGCTACGCCGCGTACACGCGTAAATACCTTGGATGGGGCGTGTTCGCGCTGATGGCGCGGTGATGTGAGGCAGAGCCGGGATATTCGGCGGATTATCAACGGATGGGGCGGCTGAGCTACACTCGGTAGCTCGTCGAAATGTGAGTTCATCTTTAATTACCGAACACCCAAGCAACAACTCGAAACGTTGAGGCTAGAGGAGGTATAAAACTCTCACGGTTGTAACCATACTCCAGTAAACGGACAAGAAACCCGACCATGGCTTCTCGAAGAACAAAAATTAGTGGGTCCGACGATCTTCCAAGGATAGTTTTATAACCTGAAAGCGTTTATTCTATTCATTAACTTTTCAGCGAGCGGAGGTTTAATGCACTTCATATCCATCGCAGACTTGAGTGTCGAGGAGGCTAATGAGATACTCGACGTGGCGGACCGCCTCAAGAAAGAGAGGAGAGATGGTGTCGTCAGGGATTACCTGAAGAACAAGAGCCTGGCCATGATTTTCGAGAAGTCGTCAACTAGGACGAGGGTGTCGTTTGAGGTTGGGATGACTGACCTGGGAGGGCATGCCCTATACCTTGACCCGGTGACGATGCAACTAGGAAGGGGAGAGACAATAGGGGATACTGCCAGGATATTGTCAAGGTATGTGCATGGCATCATGATAAGGGCTAAGAGCCATTCTACCGTAGTGGAGATGGCCAGGAATGCCACGGTGCCAGTGATAAATGGCCTGGATGACCTGGAGCACCCATGCCAGGTGCTTGCCGACCTGATGACGATAAGGGAGCGTAAGGGGCGCATTAAAGGCCTCAAGCTGGCGTGGATAGGCGATGGAAACAACGTCTGCAACTCTCTAGTACTCGCCTCTGCCATGATGGGCATGCGGATGAGCGTGGCATGCCCGCCGGGGTATGAGCCCGATGAAGGCATTGTGGAACGTGCAAGGGCCATGAGAGGCCAAATCGAGATCATGCGAAACCCGAAGGACGCGGCTGAAGGGGCGGACATACTGTATACGGACGTGTGGGTCTCAATGGGGGATGAGGCAGAAAAAGATAAAAGGCTAAAGGACTTGAGGGGTTACCAGATAAACATGGGCCTGGTGAAGCTGGCGGATAAGGATTGTATAGTTTTGCATTGTCTGCCCGCTCATCGGGGCGAGGAGATAACAGAGGACGTAATCCAGTGTGAGAACTCCGCCATCTTTGATGAGGCCGAAAACAGGCTGCACGCACAGAAGGCATTACTGGTTAGGCTGCTTGGTAAGGATGTCTGAGCGCAGGACAATAGACCACCCCGCCTGGAAGGGCGCCAACTCCCTCTGGACATGGCACATAGATAGGAACCCGTTGAGGGTTGCCCTTAACTTTTTGCTGCTCCAGGTAGTCAGGTATAGCCCTTCGCTTCAGCTTAAGATTGACTGTATGCGCCTTATGGGCGTTAAGGTTGGCGAGCGCGTCTCGATGGCCCTTGAGGCTACCGTGGACATATTTTTCCCCGAGCTTATCGAGATAGGCGAGAATTCGATAATCGGCTATCGTGCTACCATTTTGGCCCATGAGTACTTGATTGATAGGTATAGGACTGGTAGGGTCGTGATCGGCAAAAACGTGCTTGTTGGGGCTAATTCCACGATATTGCCCGGGGTTACAATAGGCGATGGCGCCGTAATCTCGGCGTGCTCGCTCGTAAACAGGGATGTGCCTGCGGGCGCATTCGTGGGCGGGGTGCCGGCAAAAATAATTGAGAGGGAAAACGGTGTTTAACCCGGTAAAAACGGTTGTAGGCCTCGTGTATGGCGACCGGCGCCTTCTAGCGCTCGTTATGCTAATCAACGTCGCCGGCTCGGCCTTTGGCCTTTACTATTACCGGGACCAGCTTATGATGACGCCCTGGTATTACTGGCTTTTCGTGCCGGACTGCCCGCTTTATACGTTCTTCATGATATTCGCCCTCCTCTTTATTATGATGGGCAAGCGTTTTGATACGTTTAATACCATCACGGCGGTTGGCCTGGCGATGTATGGCACATGGACCATGCTGGTCCTCATCTACTTCGGAGAGGCCTTCTTTGCCCCTGAGAACGCGCTCATGTCATCGGCGCTCTGGATATCGCACCTTGGCATGGCCCTGGAAAGCATATTTCTCCTACCATATATCAAAAAAGCCAGAATCGCCTCATGGCTCATCGCTGGCGCCTGGCTCCTGCTTCAAGGCTTCATGGACTACTTCGTGCCCTTCATGTATAACGGCCAGGCAATGCGCCTCCACCCGCTGGCCATCATGGAATACTATACAAGAGGCATGAGCAGCTTTCCCGTACTAGAAGCAAAGCTCGACACGATGATGTACGTGACGCTCGCCATGACAGTAATCTTCATAGCCCTCATATACATCTTATCGAGAAACTGGGCATTTACGATGAAAGAGCCGGTGCACGGCGCTAAAAAGAGCGAGATTTAAAAGCTTATGGTGGCCTCGACCCAGACCTTCTTATCATGGTCGATGCGCACAAGCTTAAGATTTTTTATGGATATGTGGGCGAAGCTGGACGGCGTAAGCTTTGTCATGATTTCTCCGCTCTCCATGCTCCTGTATAGCTCTCGTATAACGTCCTCACCCTCTCTTAAAATGATAGCATGCGTCTCTACCGTCATAGCGTCTACCTACCCTGGTGTTATGGCAAAATGTATAATATACTTTACCGCTTTTAGCCTTTTTGCCACGCAAACATTTATGTATGACAGGCGGCATTATAAATCGAGGCATGCGGGGATTGCCAAGCCAGGTCAAAGGCGCAGGGCTTAGGACCCTGTCTCGTAGGAGTTCGTGCGTTCAAATCGCACTCCCCGCACTTTTAAACGCCAGACTCCCCCTCCACAAATAGTTGAAACCGGCATCATCTAGGATGTCTTAGCCTATAGAAACCATTATGCTATCATCGAATAAAGAATAACAAATCAGTGAGTATAGGCTAGATGATCTAAATGGTGGGCGCTTCTTCAACAAAAAGCGAAAGCGGACAACAGCAAAGTCCGGCTACTACGCCTTTCGAAATCGCAAAAAACAACGTAAGCGGCCTGGTCGAAAAGTATAATCAGATGGTTGCCAGCGGACGCCTCAAACACTATAATGAAGAGAACACCAAGAAGGATTTTATAACCCCTCTCTTCCGGTATCTTGGCTGGGATGTCGAGAACATTAAAACTCCGGATGAGGTGACTAATGAGGATAAGGTCTCAAAGGGCAGGGTAGATTATGCCTTTCGTATCAATGGTATCCCAAAATTCTTTTTGGAGGCGAAGGCGTTAAATAAAGGCCTTAACGAGGGCGAGGATGCGCTTCAAGCCATCAACTATGCCTGGCATAAGGATACGGCATGGGCAGTATTAACCGATTTTAAGACGCTTATCATATATAATGCCGAAGTGAAGGGCAAGGACCTGTCCGATGCCCGGTTCATCATTCTAACATGTGACCAGTTTATCGACCAGTTCCATAAATTGTGGTGGCTCTCAAAACCGGCATTTATTGAGGGCTTGCTGGATAAGGAGGCCTTGAGCTGGGGCAAGAAGCTACGAAAAACCAAGGTTGGGGATCAGCTTCTTCAGGAATTGATGGTTTACCGAGAGCTATTATCTAAGGATATCTTGAAGAATAACTCTAATAAGAATTTGTCCGAGGAGGAAATCGATGAGGCGGTACAGCGTATCATTGACCGGCTCATCTTTATCCGCACTACGGAGGATAGGCAGATAGAGGCCCCGATGCTCAGGCCTATTATAAGGGAAATCAAGGAGAGAAAGCGCGGCAACTTTACAAAACAGCTTAATGGCATCTATCGATATTATGATTCTTACTATAATAGTAAGCTGTTTATGCGTCACCTCTGCGAGGACCTTGAAATTAGCGATGAGGTTATGATAAAGGTCGTTGAGGGGCTTTATGAGAGTAAGGAGAGCTTTACAAATTATGACTTTTCCGCCATCGATGCCGACGTGCTCGGTAACATATACGAGCAGTACCTGGGGCATATCTTGAGGAAAACGCAGAAACGGGCTAAGATTGAGAGTAAGGAGACTCATAGGAAGGAGCAGGGCATCTATTATACTCCGACTTATATTGTTGATTATATCGTGCGTAACACGGTTTGTGAGGCGTTGAAGAATAAGAAGCCCTATGAAGTGGATCACATTAAGATTTTGGATATGGCATGTGGCTCTGGCTCTTTCCTGATCAAGGCTTTTGATGTTCTAAATGAATACTATCGTCTTCGCGATAAAGACTATGCGCAGACTAAAATGGATATTGATAATGGCGTCTCTAATGATACGTGGAAGATTACTCGTAAGTCAAACATTTTGAGGAAAAACCTTTATGGGGTGGATCTTGACCCTAAAGCCGTCGAGATCGCTCAGCTTAACCTCTTGTTGAAGGCCGCCGAGTTCAAATATCGTCTGCCGGATTTGCAGGAGAACATTAAATGTGGTAACTCAATACTTTCGGAGGCTGTTTTGGAGCCGTCGGTAAAGCCTGAATCCCCGGAGGCTACTAAACCATTTGATTGGAATAAAGAGTTTCCAAATATAATCTTTAATGGCGGCTGGGACGTAATTATCGGAAACCCGCCCTACGTTAGGCAAGAAGAGCTTTCTGAGATTAAGCCGTATTTGCAGGCTAATTTTGAGTCTTACCACGGCATGGCTGACCTGTTCGTATATTTCTTCGAGAGAGCAATGAGCCTTTTGAAGAGTGGCGGCTATCTTGGAATTATTGTCTCTAATAAATGGCTTAAAGCCGGGTATGGGGTTAATCTTCGGAAGTTTTTGGGTCAGTATTGGATCGAGCAGTTCATTGATTTTGGGGATTTACAGGTCTTTGAGGGGGCGACAACATACCCATGTATCATTATTATTCGTAAAATAAAGAAACCAAATCCCAAGATCATTGTATGTAATGTAAAAACTTTAAATTTCGAATCCTTGTCAAATTATGTAAAAGAAAATGGATTTACTTCAGATCAAAGAAATCTCGATGAGAATGGATGGAATTTTTCAAATGATATTGTCTCAGGAATAATTTCAAAAATAAATAATAAGTGTATACCTCTTAGAGATTATGTAGATAACCAAATCTATTATGGTATAAAAACAGGATTTAATGAAGCCTATATTATTAAAAATGATAAAAGAAATGAGTTAATAGCAAAAGATCCTAATAATAAAGAAATAATAGTGCCGTTTGTATCCGGTGAAGAGATTAAGCGGTATGGCATCGAATCAAAAGGATATTATATAATTCTTGCAAAGATAGGTGTCGATATATCAAAATATCCTCTTATATTTGAGCATTTATCAAAATATAAAAAACAACTTGAAAATAGGACTGATCAGGGTGAAAAATGGTATGAGTTAAGAGCCTGCTCATATTATGATATTTTTACAAAGCCAAAAATAATGTTTAGCGAAGTACAGGTTTCCCCTAAATTTACGTTCGATGATAAAGGATATTATGCAAATAAAACAATATTCTCAATACCATCGGATGATAAGCAACTTTTAGCTATTTTAAATTCAAAAATGGCATGGTTCCTCATTCAAAATTATTGCAACAGAGTGAGAGGTGGGTATATACTAAGCTGGAAATACCTTGGAAAAATACCGATACCAATGGAAAAATCTCCAGAGCTTCAACAGCTCGCTGAAAAAATGCTACAATTGAATGAACGTCTAATTAATCTTAAAGGAAAGCAAACGGATGAAAGAATTCGCATTGAAAAAGAGATAGAAGAGACAGATAAAAGAATAGATGAGATTGTCTATGATTTATATGGGTTAAATGAGGAGGAACGGCAAATAGTAGAAGAATCTATAAAATAAAAATGACTTATTTATTAATTGTATCAGGAGAAATCTTTTCTTCATTAAGGCAATCCATTGATACAGATTGTTTTTCATATCCATGTACCTGCTTAAAAGTATCTTGAATCGCTTGTAATAATCGTTTTTCAGTTTCATATCTATGACGATACCAGTCCGTTGACCAAACCCGATGGATTCTCCAGCCCATTTTAACTAATATTTGCTGCCTTAATCTATCCCTCTCCCTTGCTACTGTACAAGAATGGTATTTTGCACCATCACATTCTATTCCCATCAAATATAATCCAGGATTCTCAGGGTCCACAATTGCTATATCTATTCTGAATCCGGCACAGCCCACCTGTTTCTTAACGTTATAGCCATTGTTTTTTAAGAATTCATATACTGATTCTTCAAATTCTGATTCACTTTCACCCCCTGTCGGCATGTCTGAGGTTAATACCCTATTTTCCGCATATTCCAAAAACACTTTAAGAGCTTTCAAGCCAAAAGATGAATTTTCTTTGAGCTGTAAATCTTTCGCCTTGAAATTAGAAAATACGACACATTTTTCCCTTGCTCTAGTTATAAGAACGTTTAAACGTCTTTCCCCTCCTTCTTGATTTAATGGCCCAAAATTTAATGACATTTTTCTATTTTCATCAAACCCAAAACCGATACTAATAAATATTACATCTCTCTCATCACCCTGGATAGTCTCAAGGTTCTTCACAAAAAAGTGCTCATGCCTATCGCTCTTGAAATATTCCTCCATTTCAGGGTGAAGTTGCAACTGTATTTCCAATTCATCTAAAATGGCTTGTTGTTGTTTTATGTTAAACGTGCCTACACCTAAACTTTTATTTGGAAATTTTTTATAGTGATCAAAAGCGGCTTTCACAACTGCCTTAGCTTCATCCCGATTTATTGAACTTCTTCCCCTATCATATACTGTATCTGGCAAGTAAACAAGTTTTAATCCAAGACCATCAGATTGATTAATAGGAGAGGGATATATTAATAATCTATTATTATAAAATTCTTGATTTGAGACTGCTATTAATGATTCGTGTTTACTCCTATAGTGCCATCTAAGCATTTTAGTGGGGAAACTACGTTTACATTGATGCAGGATACTTTCAATATCACTTAAGCTATCTACATTTTCTTCATCATCCACTTCATCATCAGCTTCAATAATATTATCAAAAAAACTTGTCGGTGGTAACTGTTTGCTATCCCCTATTATTACAGCCTGCTTACCTCTAAATAATGCTCCTAAAGCATCTTCAGGCTTTACCTGGCTTGCTTCATCAAATATTATTACATCAAATTTTATTTTATTTGGTTCGAGGAATTGAGCAATTGATAGGGGGCTCATCATAAAACAAGGTTTAATATCTTGTATTATATTACCTGCATTCAAAAGAAGCTTTCTTATTGGCATGTGTCCACGTTTTCTATTGAATTCTTTTAATAATATTTTATATCCATCGGAATTCTTCAATTTATTTAATTTATTAGATATTATCTGACAAAGTTCATTTTTCAATCTTTGCCTATTTTTTAAAATTAAATAATAATCTAATCTTGCAAATTCAGCAATTTTACTTTCATGTATACTACCATTGAAGTTTAAAAGAATTGGGCGTTCTAGATAGATTAAACGTAATATTTCATCATATAAATTGCCTTTGAAACAATAAATTATATCTGCCGGGTCAATGTAATCTGATTCTACATATTTTAAAATAGGCTCAGCAACCGTCTTTCTACATTCATTTCTCAAAGAAATATATTGTGACCATCTAGAAATTTTCCATGTATTCTTCTTCCATAATTCTAATTTTATATCAATGTCGCTAAAAGCTACCTTATCTATGGTAGTTCCATGTATTATTTTTACATTTGCTCCAATTTTTTTATATAATTTATTACGAGCATCTATAAATTTAATCAATGAATGCTCGGACATTTCAACTAGTTTTATGGTTTCTTTATCATCTACTATACTAGATAATTTTTCTATTATATCATTTGTGATGATTCCTTCAAGCAACTTTTGTCTAAAAAGTACTATCCAATTAAGGAAATCTCTAAGCTCATTTACATTACTAGATTCTGCAATCCATAATTGTCCAAATAATGCTCTGGCGCTTTCATCAATTTGCTTAAGTTGATTGATACTATTTTTATAATCTATAATTTTTTCCAAATCATTTATTATTTTTTTATCATTTATTTCCGGACTAACTTTATAAAAATTTTTAATTTCTTTTTTTAACTTATAATATTTGGGATTGATGATTTTTAATATACTATATGATATATTTTTATAATCTTGATATATTGTTTTTAAATCTTTATCTAAAACTTTTTCATCGAATTTTTTTAAAATTTCCATTTTCTTCGTCTGTACAATTACAATATCTTTGATAAATTGTTCTGCTTGTTTATTTTGTTTATTCCAATCAGGATTTAATAATAGACTTTTATCCGTAACTTTGGCATCCAAAATAATTTTAGCGGCTGAAATTGCATTAAATGCCCTTTCTTCATTTGTTGGTTTTATTATACTCATACATTGAGAAAGATGTCTAATATTATTATTCAAGTCATCTAATGATCTTTTACATTCATCAATTAATGCTATTATTTCATCTTCATCGCCTGGCATAATTATGCCAGGATCACAATCTTTCCATGGATTATTATATAAAGGTTTAACATGGTCTAAATGTTTTGATAGATTTGTTAATGCATATACTGCATCATTAATTTGTTTTTCTGTTATACTGCTTGCACTACTAGCATTTAAAATATTAATCCTTGGCATTAATCGGCCAACTTTTTTATAATATGCTTTTATTTCTTCTTGTAAATTAAACAATTTATAAGGAGTATAGCCAAGATTGCCGAATGGCTCTCTCAATGCTTTTACATAAGAATTGAGCTCATTTTTATAGTATAATAGTTGTTCGAATTCATTATTTTCTGATATCAGTTGTGGATGACATTTTTCAATTGTATTTTTAAGTTCTATTATCACATCTTTTTTATTTGTTTTCCTACTATGAAGCTCAAGGCAAAAATCTCCTAATCCTACATCGTCTAATCGCTGTTTTACTACCTCCAATGCAGCCATCTTTTCACTGACAAAAAGTATTTTTTTGTCTCTGGCAATTAATTCGGCAATCATATTTACAATAGTCTGTGATTTGCCTGTACCTGGAGGGCCTTCAACTACCATGCTATAACCTTTTTTAACATCTTCTATAACTGCAATTTGTGAAGGATCCGCATCTACGACATGATATACCGATTTTTCAGATAGGACATTATCAACCTCCTCTTCCGGAAATCCTTTGTAGGATGCATAATTATTAGATGGATTAAAAATTTCATTCAGTAAAGGGTTAGATGATAGAGAATTATCCGCTCGCCATAGTGTGGGATTTAAATCCATATACATAACAAATTTTTTGAAACTAAAAAATCCTAGGTATATATCAAAATTTACGCGCCAACCCTTCATATTTGATATCGACATCTTTACCGATTCGAAGTAATTATCAATGCCTTTTTTATTATCCGGCATTTCAAAATCAGGGAGATCGACTTCTTGCTCTTTAAGTTTTGATTGTAATGATACGTTAGTTATAATTTCTTCGTTATTCCACTTTATTTTATATTGATTTGCTACTTTATATCTTTCTAATTCAACAGGGATTAATATCAAAGGAGCTTTGTTATAATATTCAGAATTTGGGGATTCGCTCCATTCTAAAAATCCTAGCGCTAAATATAAAATCGAGTAGCCTTGCTCTTCAATAAAAGCTTGAGTTTTTTGATATATTCGTAAAAGATTATTTCGAAAATCTTCTTCTGATAAAGGCGTTCTAATAATATATTGTGTGCTATCTTCTATAGAATTGTTATGCGATAATGAATTATTAGTGAGATTCGCATCGGGGTTCGATTCGATATTTTTTTCATTATTTTGTACTTTTTTTGGTTTAATTTTTATTATTTTCTCATCAATTACCAGGATCTTATACAAATCAGCGGGATTTTCATCGATTATTTTTATTGACTGTAATTTTGTTGGTTTAAAATTTAAAAGCTTATTATTTAACGTTAGATCTAATAAATTTTTACGAGCATCCAATAGTTGTTTCTCTATATTAATCAAAGTAAACCCCCAATCATTTACAATTTTTATTTATTAGGATTTCTCTCAATATAATACTTTTGAAATAGATATTTTATTCGTAAGTACCACATTCAATCGATTAATGCCGTCTTCCCGCGCTTGGTCTTTTTTCATTATGGTGGTTTTTGGTTGTTTGTTGTCTTGTTGGTGTTTACGTTTGGGCGTGGTTTAAACGATGTTTTTGTTGAGAAAAAAGCTTTTTCAGGGTTTTTGATAGCGTCTGCTAGCCGAAGTTTATGACTGGGCGTGTGGATACTCGGAGGACGAGGCCAGTCATACATTCTAGTAGGAGTTTTACCATTTTTCCCAGTGTCCTTTAATTTGTTGCATAATGGTATGTTAGTAGTTTTTTCCAGGTCCATGGTTTAACTGCCAGTCCTTCTATCATTGCGGGCGTCTTTTTGCATTTTAATTGGTGTATGAGGTTCCAGACGAACTGGAATAGGGCGAGAGTGTCGTGTAGTCTCGGCG
Source organism: Methanocella conradii HZ254 (assembly GCF_000251105.1). Lineage (GTDB taxonomy): Archaea > Halobacteriota > Methanocellia > Methanocellales > Methanocellaceae > Methanocella > Methanocella conradii. The sequence continues at coordinate 2,199,014 of NC_017034.1, forward strand.
CTTTTTTTTTGTAAATCCTTTTCCTTTCCTGACGAGCCTTGAAAGAAAGTTTCGGAGTATGCTATTATAGTTCTCGACGTTATATGTCTCGATGCCATTCAGGAATGGGTTTCCCATCAACGCCATTTTTTCCTTGCCCACGCCCCTGCCGTTAAACCCCTTCTTAACAACACGCACATAAAAATAATACCATTAAATCACGGACACTGGGGAAAAATTGTAAAATTATATGATAAAAAAGATTAGGGTTAGCGTCGCTAAGCCGATGGTTCGTCTTCTTATTAGCTTGCCCCGAAGGGCAATCGAACTTGGGGGGTCCACGAGGGGGGCGGAGCGAAGCGAAGCCCCCCTTCAGTCACTAGATTTAGAAGATGTGGTGTTTAACCATCCATTATCTCAAAGAAGCCCCCCTTCAGTCACTAGATTTAGAAGATGTGGTGTTTAACCATCCATTATCTCAAAGAAGCCCCCCTTCAGTCACTAGATTTAGAAGATGTGGTGTTTAACCATCCATTATCTCAAAGAAGCCCCCCTTCAGTCACTAGATTTAGAAGATGTGGTGTTTAACCATCCATTATCTCAAAGAAGCCCCCCTTCAGTCACTAGATTTAGAAGATGTGGTGTTTAACCATCCATTATCTCAAAGAAGCCCCCCTTCAGTCACTAGATTTAGAAGATGTGGTGTTTAACCATCCATTATCTCAAAGAAGCCCCCCTTCAGTCACTAGATTTAGAAGATGTGGTGTTTAACCATCCATTATCTCAAAGAAGCCCCCCTTCAGTCACTAGATTTAGAAGATGTGGTGTTTAACCATCCATTATCTCAAAGAAGCCCCCCTTCAGTCACTAGATTTAGAAGATGTGGTGTTTAACCATCCATTATCTCAAAGAAGCCCCCCTTCAGTCACTAGATTTAGAAGATGTGGTGTTTAACCATCCATTATCTCAAAGAAGCCCCCCTTCAGTCACTAGATTTAGAAGATGTGGTGTTTAACCATCCATTATCTCAAAGAAGCCCCCCTTCAGTCACTAGATTTAGAAGATGTGGTGTTTAACCATCCATTATCTCAAAGAAGCCCCCCTTCAGTCTTAGAAGTAGAAGATATGGTATAAAACCATCCATTAAATCAAATAAGATATCCAGAAAAATATCATAAAATGTGGGGCTGAAGGGATTTGAACCCCTGATCGACGGGTCTCTCCGATGATTGGGAATTACACCCGAGAGCACTCAAATCAGCGCTCCAACGGCTCCTCACAAGCCACTCCGTCGAGCGGCCTCAGCAGACCCGTTGCTCATCACATTCCAAAAGCCCGTTAGGGCTTACCACCGCTGGAGCCCGTCGCCATTCCTGGCTTGGCCACAGCCCCACACAACGCTAATATCAAACTACCAAACTAATATATATTCTTATCCGTTTTCAGCGGGCCCGGTGGGATTTGAACCCACGACCCCCGGCTTAGAAGGCCGGTGCTATATCCAAACTAAGCCACGAGCCCAGTCGGCCTTTTTCATAAAAGACATGGTAACGTATATATGTTACGGTCGAAGATCACAAAAAACATTAAAAGGCTAGGCGACGGCCTCCTGCGCCTGCATCTGCCTTATCCTCGGCAACACCTGGCTACCATATTTAACGATAAAGTCCATCTGATCAGGGCCCGCCGAGTGGAAGAAAAGGTGCGTAAAGCCCATATCAATATACTTACGGGCAAGCTCAACGTGATCATCAGGGTCTGTTGATATACAAGTCTTTTTGAGTATAGTGTCCATGCCCACTACCGAGCCATTCAGCTCCGACATCTTCGGGGTATACAAGTTAAGGTTAAACATGGCGGGCACCATAGCGCCTGCCCAATACTTTTTAAAGCAGTCTATTGCAGCGTTTCGGTCATCTGTATAGGCTACGCTAAGCTCGATCAGGCGAGGCATAGAACTAGGGTTCCTGCCTATCTCATGCGCTCCCTTCTCGAAATTCCTCACTATCTGCTTTGCATTTTCAGGGCCATTGGCCACTGTTATCAGACCATCACCATGCATGCCTGCAAACCCGGCGCTCTCAGGAACCAGAGACGATACGTATATCGGTATCCTCGAGAGGGGAGGCGTATAAAGCCTGGCCCTACGAGTCCTATAATAGTCGCCGTTAAACGTCACCTCGCCACCCTTCCAGAGTTCCCTTATGAGATGTATCGCCTAGGCCATCATCGCCCGCCGCTCAGGATAATCGGGCCAGGAGCCGGTAGCCGAGTACTCGTTCAAGGCCTCACCAGTGCCCACGGCCAGGTAGGTGCGACCTGGTGCGAGGTTATCTATTGTGGCGGCGGCCTGAGCTATTATGGCGGGGTGATAGCGCAGGATGGGGCAGGTAACGCCAGGGCCTAGCTCGATGCTTCTGGTCTTCACCGCCGCAGCCCCAAGCCAGGCCCAGGTAAAGCAAGAATGGCCATGCTCTGACCATGGGTGAAAGTGGTCGCTGACGTCCACCGTCTCGAAGCCAGCCTTCTCCGCCGCGACGACGTAGTCCAGAAGCTCCGCCGGCTGATACTGCTCCGGTCCCGCCTTCCATCCAAGCTTCAGCATAATCGTATTACCTCGCTAAAGCTGCCTTAAACGTATAAAAATAAAAATGATGCTAAAAATGAGAGCGCAACTATGCTAGTTCTTTACGTACATGAATGCTTCTGCCCACGACTTTTTATCCAGGGTGAACGCCCTGACCTTCACCCTCCTATACAAGCCCTCCCCGATCCCCTCATAATGGTCAAGCGTCCGCAGCTCCTGGGCAGTGATGCCCGATAGAAGCACACCCCTTATGCTCGACCCTTCATCCCTCTCGGCGTTCTGGTAGCCCACCGACTCATCATAAAATTGTCTATAGCCGCTCACCTTTGCGGGGTGCATCTCAGGTATGCGCTTGATGAGGCTATTAAGGCGAGCCCTATCCATCAAGGTGCCATACACGAAAACGTTAAAAACATCGCTTGAAATTCCGCTCATCTGGCCTCACAATACGTTACTTCTATGACCTCCACGTGTATTGGCTCGTATAAGCCTACGCGCTCGATGCTCTTTATCTTGCCGAGAGAGTAAAAGGAAAGCTGGGCACGGGCAGACATGGACTCGACCTCCTCGCTCTGGCCGGGGGAACTAAAGAAGACGTGCTGCATGCGAGTATCAAAAGCCTTTATAGTCGCTATACACCCGCAAAGGCCGGGGGCGAGGTCCGATGGGGAGGCATCCACAAGAAACACCCTGTCACCTGCGCTCAACTCGGAAAAGGCGAGCACGTTATTGGCGCTATGAAACTCAAAGGTACGGACACGCCTGCGCGAAAGCTCATTAAGGGCATCCCTGCTAAGGCCGGTTAATGCTACTAGACGCATGCCATCACCCGTAAATGCTATAGTCCCTCGTGGGCTTTGCCTCGGCCTCGCCGACCTGCTCTGAGAGCTTATGCAGCATCTGCTCGATCTGGTCAGCCTCTTTCAGCAATATGTCCACGTTTATCTCCCATCCATATATGCTGCCTATCGCCTTTACCACTTCTGCGGCCGCCCTGGGGTCGGGGCTCGCCCCTCTGGTCTCGCCGAGCAGGCAGATGGCCGGTATGCCGTTATTCTGGCACTCGTTTAGTATCACTCCGGGCACTCCGGATATGGTGCCGACTTCGAATATCAGCGCTTTCTCGTTAACCTTCTCCAGGTCTTTACCCGTGGCGGCGGCCGCGAATACCCTGTGCTCCTCGCCGGTGGTGGCGAGGCCTGCGATGGCGATGACCTCTCTGGGGTTGGCACTCTTCACCCAGTTGATTATACTCCTGCCCACTTCGCCGCTAATTATAGGGTCGATGGGTATATCAGAAAAAACGATTACGACCTCCCGGCTTACATCTTCATAGATACGCACAGGGCTTTTTACCAGCCCGCCATAAATGATGGCAATCGGAGGGAAAAGCCTCGACTCCACGTATCCACACGCCTTCATCTGGAACTGGTCCATCAGGAACTGTGCCACGATGTTACCGACTAGCCCCATGCCCGGGAATCCGCAGATTATGGTCGGGTTTTTACACTCCAGCCTTTCGACGTGAACCTTGACGAAATCTTCTATCTTGTCTGCCATTAATTAGTGATACGCCTCAAACGTATATAATTTATACATCTCGACGTGTTTCGATTTATCGAAAGTGTTTTTACTTATAAATAGAAACTAAAGAATGGGTGAGATTATCAGCGAATATACATTCAAGCGCGGCTACAGGCCGGACAGCGAGCGGATTCGCAACATCCTGGAGGAGGTCTTCGGGGCCAGGCCCGTCGAGAGCGACGGCAAGATGGTCATTAGCTATGGCGCCATTAAGGAGATGAAGGCCTGGGTACAGGATAAAAAGCTTTACGTCGAGACCGTTTCAGACCTTTCGGTGAAAGACGAGAAGCTCATCCTTGACACGAATAAGCGGTTCAGGGATTTCCTGGAGGAGGCCACAGGGTATACGGCGAAGGAGCGCCTCAAGATGGCCAAGAAGGCCGTGTCAGGCGAGTATTAGGTCATCGCTTTTTTGAAAAATGATCGATCACGCAGTTGTTTTTAAGTCTCTGGTGCCCGATGAGCTTAAGATACTCCGGGCTATCGAGAATGGCATGAAGTCCCACGAATGGGTCGCCGTGGAGGATATTGCTGCGTATACTGGCCTGAGCGAGAAGGAGGTCGAGTACAGGCTTAGCAACCTGACCAACCTGGACCTTGCCGAGCGGTTCTCCGGCCATTACGTGGGCTATCAGCTAAAGTATAATGGCTATGACATTTTGGCTATCTCCGCCTTCGTGAGGCGGGATACCATACATTCTCTGGGCGGCTTGATAGGCGTCGGGAAGGAGTCGGTGGTCATCGCGGCCATGGGCAATGGCGACGTGCATCTCGCTGTCAAGTTTCACCGGGAAGGCCGCCTCGCGTTCAAGCAGGTAAAGCGAAAAAGGGAGCACCTTTTGGGCCTTCCAAAAGTCTCGTGGCTCTACGCATCTGCGCTCGCCGCGAAAAGGGAGTTTAAGGCGCTGAAAGATTTGTATCCTGCCGTAAGCGTGCCTCAGCCAATCGATTGCAACAGGCACGCCATCGTGATGGGGGTGGCTGAGGGCCATGAGCTGTCGCGGGTGAAGCTTGTGGAGCCGGAATGGTATCTTGATTTTATAGTAGACCAGCTCGCGCAGGCATACAGGATGGGATACGTGCATGGCGACTTTTCCGAGTATAACGTGGTCGTCAGCGAGAGTGGCGTCACAATTATCGACTGGCCGCAGGCCGTGGCCACTAGCTCAAAGGCTGCGGACGAATTGCTAGCACGAGACGTCAACAACATACTAACTTATTTTAGCCGTAAGTACAGGATAAAAAGGAATCCCAAAGAAGTGCTGGAAAAAATAAAAAGCGGGGCTTAAAGGCCCGCTTCCTTCCTCATCTCCTCTGCCTTATCTATACGCTCCCACGTGAAGTCCTTATTGCTGCGGCCAAAGTGGCCATAGGCGGCGGTCTGCTTATAGATGGGGCGGCGAAGGTCGAGCTTCTTGATGATGCCCGCAGGAGTCATGTCAAAGTTCTCACGAATCATTTTCACTATTTTTTCTTCCGGAATGGCGTTCGTCCTGTACGTGTCGAGCATTATCGAGACCGGCTCGGCGACGCCTATGGCGTACGCAAGCTGTACCTCACACCTGGTAGCAAGGCCCGCAGCCACGATATTCTTGGCGATGTAGCGCGCCATGTAGCAAGCCGAGCGGTCGACCTTGGTCGGGTCCTTTCCCGAGAACGCACCGCCTCCATGTCTCCCCATGCCGCCATACGTGTCCACGATTATCTTGCGGCCAGTCAGCCCTGTATCCGCATGAGGACCGCCAAGCACGAACCTGCCCGTGGGGTTTACAAGCACCCTCGTCCTGTCGTCGAAAAAGCCATCCGGCATGACCGGCTTGATCACATGCTCGATCACGTCCTTCTTAATCTGGGGCTGCTCGACTTTCTCGCTATGCTGGGTCGAGACTATAATCGTGTCCACCCTGGCAGGCTTTTCCTTCTCATACTCAATGGTGACCTGCGTCTTGCCATCCGGCCGGAGGTAGTCAAGCGTCTTGCTCTTCCGTACCTCGGCCAGCCGCATCGCAAGCTTGTGGGCCAGCATGATCGGCATGGGCATAAGCTCTGGCGTCTCGTCACAGGCGAAGCCGAACATCATGCCCTGGTCTCCCGCGCCCAGGCTGTTTACTCCCATGGCTATATCTGGAGACTGCTCATCTATAGAGGTCAAAACTGCACAGTTATCGCAATCAAAGCCATACTTGGCCCTCGTATACCCTATATCCTTAATGGTGTTCCTCACTATCTTGGGTATATCAACATAGCAATTAGTCGTTATCTCTCCTGCGACGACCGCCATGCCCGTTGTCACGAGCGTCTCGCACGCCACCCTTCCAAGCGGGTCTTTCGCCAGGATGGCGTCCAGGATGGCGTCCGATATCTGGTCGGCCATCTTGTCCGGGTGGCCTTCGGTGACCGACTCGGAGGTAAAGAGGTGCTTTTCAAGGCTCATCAGTTTTCATCTCTATAGTTAAATGCTTGCTATGGCATTAATATTTATCGGTCAAGAAATAACTATGGGTTATAAAAGTGTTTTAAGCCTCACGCTCAAGTTATGGAGATGCGCGGGTCTATGGTGAACGCCTCTTTGCCGTCCTTGTAGACGCTCACGACGCCGCTCGTCTCCGAGACGGTGATGGCAATCGCCTTCGTGGATTTTGAGATTGCCGCTGCGGCGAGGTGTCTCCCGCCCAGGCCTGGCTGTAGCTCGACGCCCCTGGCGCTGACGTCCAGGTACCTCCCCGCTGCCACGATATACCCCTCCTCATCCACGATAAACATCCCGTCCAGCTGGGCGAACTCCTTGACGGTCTCCCAGTTATTTTCATCCTTGATGTCCCTATCCTTCTTTTTATGGCCCTCGTATGGGTTTAGCACTATCTGGTGGGACATGCCCATGACTTTATCGGTATCGTCTATTATGAACGCCGTGCCTATCTTCTTGCCTTCCCGCCCTTCCCTGCCTATGTCTATTGCGAGGTTTAGGACCGCCTTTAGCACGGTGTAATCGACGGTTGATGCAAGCTCCGTTATCTTTTTTATCAGGGGAATGTCCGTAATATCCATGACTACTATTGAGTTGATGTCGCCTACGCTTACTATCCCCAGCACGACCCCGTTCGATATCCTGCCCTTTATATAGGCGGCCTCCACGGCCTCGCTCATTAGCTCTATACGGGACACCTTTAAGAATAGCGACCCTTTCGTGATGTTCTTGGGCAGCTTTGATAGCACATCAACGAAGACGTCATCGCCATTCCTCCTGCCGCCCATGACTCGTGCTATTATGACCGGTATGTCAAGCTCTATTTCCTTTTTGATCGCCTGGGCATCGGGCGATATTATTATTATCAGCCCGGCCCCTATCCTTTTGGCCAGCTCCTGCGCTGTCCGAACTACTTCCCCCTTTATATTCATATGATTATTATATTTTATTGCTGGCTATTAATATCCTCGTATCAGCAGGGATGATAATAAGTTTTCACGGTGGCCTTGATTTAATGGTATAGTTGAAGGTTGGTGGGGTTTCTTGTTATAAGAGGCCTGTGTGGTACAAGCTTCCTCTCACTTCATGGGCAGCATGACGCCGGGAATTTTTTTATTTATGCTATAGCCATGACTGGTGCGCGCTCCGCGCCGCCAATAACAAGGTAAAACGATATAACTGCCTATATACAAGAGGTGAGCGTGATACAAGATGAAAAGCCAACAGGGTAAAAGCAGAAGGACGATGGAAAAGTGCGGCATATGCGGCAAGGACGTGCCCGAGCAGCCAAGCATCACCGAAGAAGGCACGTGCAGCATGTGTGGGGCAAAGCTTACGATGAGCGAGGGCGGCATGAAGCGCTAAAACTTTACCGTTTTTTAAATTTAACGAGCACCCATTCTCGCATCACCTTTTTATAAGCGAAGCCGCTATTTACTTCTAATCAAAAGGGAGTGCTTAGATGACTGAGTGGTGGGCCTTCACAGCCGTCGGAACGGCTTTTGACAAGACTAAAAGGACTCTTCTAGAGCCTTTCAATGCGTGGACCTGGCTAAAGCTGATGGTCATAGTGTTCTTCGTCGGTACGGGCGCCAACCGGCTTGGCAGCCAGTTTGGAAACGTGGTAAACTATCAGGCGAGTCCGCCTGACACGAAGGCCTACGAGCAGGCCATCAACTACATCCTATCCGACACGACGTTGATCGTCATCCTCATCGGCGTGTTCCTGCTCGTCATCCTGGTAGCCTTATTATTCGCGTACCTGCGAAACGTGTTCTCCTATGTGCTCATACAGGCGCTGGCATCCGGCGACGTCCATATTATTAAGCCATTCATGGAAAACCTCGGCAGAGGCTTCCGCCTCTTCCTCTTCACCCTGGCCGTTGGCCTGCTCGCATTTGCAGTCATCATATGCCTGCTCATCCCCATGATAGCCAGCATCATTATAGGAATCAAGATGGGCATTATCGCCCTTATTCTGGCCATCCCGATATTCGTCATATCGCTCATAATCATGATAGCCTTCTCCATCGCAGTCAGCATATTCGTCGGCTTCACCTATGATTTCGTGGCCCCAATGGTATACTTCAGGGGGGCGGGCATCATAGAGTCGTGGAAATGGCTCTGGGCTTCCATCAAGAAGGATTGGAAGCAATATGGCGTCTACGTTATAGCCCGTTGGGCACTTGAGCTGGGCGTTGGCATCCTGTTGATGTTCATAGCGCTCCCCATCGCCCTCATATTCATCGCGGCCTTGCTGGTCGGCATCATCATGGCCGTAGCCGCCGCGAAGGCTTCCATGATTCTCACGGTGGTAATAGGCGTGGCCTTGCTCGTGCTGTCGGCCATATTCATTCTCATCCTGATGGCCATCACGATGCCGGTAGCAGTCTACTTCAGGTACTACTCGCTGGACGTGCTAAAGCAGATCGACCCGTCTTCAGTCGTATACTCGGGCAGGTTCTCGCCCCCGCCATCGCCGCCCCCGGCATAAAACTACGGCGGCCGGCGACCAATATCGTAAAAATTAAAAGAGAAAAAACCGAGGACCGTTTACGATAAATATTTTAATTTATTGTAATGCTGGTACAAATTTTGCCAGTATGTAAACATCCTCCTCAGGTGCGGATACTATGTGTGGTATGCCGGATGGGGTGGCATATGAAAAGCCCGGCTTACACACATAATTTTTACCATTTAAGACAAATGGGCAGACTCGGGAAAAAGAGTGAAAAGATCGTTTTCACTCTTTTACTGCCGGAATGACATCCTTGAATATGTCTATCCCTGCATTGACGTTGGGGCTGCTGTTCCCGAGGCAGAAGTGCGTGATGCCGGCGTTCTTGAACCGCTTGATCTCCTTTATCAGATCTTCGGCGTTAGTCGCCACCATGTAGTTGTTCTTAATCATGTCATGGCCGACTATGTTCGCGTGCAGTTCGACTTCCTTCGAGTCATAGACTTTGTACTTGAACATTGCCGGGACCAGGCATCCGGCCCAGAAGCGAAGGCCTTCGATCGCCTTTTCATAGTCCGGATCCACTGAATACCAGATCAGCATCGCGCGTTCCATCTTACTCGGGTCTTTTCCCGCTTCCCTGGCCCCAGCCTCAAACTGCGGAATAGTTACGTTTTTCAGCGTTGCCGGGTCTGCGGCGACGGTCATCAGGTGGTCGCCGTATTTACCGGCTAGCCTGGCGCCTTTCTGTCCCATGCCGCTGAAGTAAATGGGCACTTTATCAATCGGCTTAGTATACAGGAACGCCTTATCTAGGGTATAATACTTCCCTTTGAACGTCACCGGCTCTTTGCTCTCCCATAACTTCTGCATGACCTGAACGGCCTCGACGGTCATATCCTGCCTCTCGGGCACGGATGGCCATTGACCCGTGACAGGGACCTCGTTCATCGCCTCGCCAGCTCCGACCGCGACGCCTACCCTGCCAGGGTACATTTGCCTCAGCGTGGCGAATGTCTGAGCCACGACTGCGGGGTTGTAGCGAATGATCGGACAGGTGATACACGTGGAAATAAACACGCGCTTCGTTGCCTGTAGCGTTGCACCCATCCAGGCCCATGCCTGGGCACTCTGCGCGCCAGTGTGATACCATGGATGGAAGTGGTCGTCCACCCAGATCGAGTCAAAACCCACGCTCTCTGCCCTTACAGACTGTGTTAGCGCATCCATTGGCTTATATTGTTCCAATGATGCGAAATATCCGATTTTCGTCTTCACAATCGAATCCTCCTTCTGAACACGAAAAAGTCACATTTGGGTAGATATTATACAATAGCCAAAATTTATATATGCGGATACTGTATAATACTCTTGGGATAGTATCAATAGGCATTCTTTCTCCATTCGTTTGAGGCGGTATGCGAGATTGAATTACCGTTGATCTTCCCACATTTGAATGTGCCTTTTCGTGTATTACGGCTTGTATTGTATTTCATCGTATCTTAATTGTTTATATAATCATTTGGATTATTGAACTCCAATGAATAATGCTATCTAAATGAATGATAATGATATTATTATGAGTTTGCACAGGTGTCCTTTACCAAAAATCGCTTAATATGGCAGGAATTACAATACAGCCGTGTTCAATGAAATTGCGCTCAATGTTTTCATTTCCTTCGATTCACGCCCTATCCACTATTTTTATTGAACACCAATACCACGAATTATTTATAGATTTATCCATATTGGCGTTCAATGAGTTCGAGATAAGTCTACAATAATTTACACACCTTCGCTTTCGAGATATCTTCTGCTTTCATCTCATCCGATACGTCGATCATGAATGATGCGATCTCACCCGACGGCAGCTTAAAGACGTAATGCGAGCACCACGGCTGATCCTCCCCGACCACATATTGCAGCGGCGGTACTACTTCAGGCTTCTCAGTTAAATTGACGCGTTTCAATAGCTCGCGCACTTTGAAACCAAGCAGATCCGGGAATACGGTGAAGATCTTTTTCCCGATTATGTCCTGTTTTTTTATTCTTAATATGGCCTCTGTCGCCTTGTTAATGTCTTTGATGATGTAGTCCTCGCCATTATCGACCGGCTGGTAGATCAGCATGCCATTGCACGTATTATCAAAAAACGACCTATAGCGGGATTCTTTGAATCTCAATTCCTTTTCGACCATTTTTTCCGCCGTGACGTCCTTGAACATAATCGCGTATTCTTTGAGGTGGTTCTCTCTATCCTTTGTAGTGATCGGAGTAAAAACGATGTTGAAATATGAGACCCCGGATTTTATGGTCGGTATTTTTTTAACGTTTTTTAATACGTCAAAATCGCAGCTTATGTATATATCATTAACTTTGCCCTCTTTGATCAGGCTCATGATCTTATCTTTTGCGCATATGAAGTCAAAGAGGTTAATATTGAGCATATCCTGGATCTTTTTTATGCCGAAAAGCCTTAATGAAGCAGGATTAGCGTTCAAGATGGTCCCGTCAGCCCTGAAAAACAGGATGCCGCTGGGGACTTCATCAAAGATGGTCCTTAGCCTTTTATCAAGGATGTTAAAGGCCTCGTCTTTTAGTACCTGGGACGTGATGTCTTCCACATTGACCATTATATGCTGGCTTCCCTGATTCGATACTGTCGGTAAAAATTTTAGGTAATAGACCCGGTTCGTTTTTTCCTCGATGTACTCCATTTCTTTTATATACAAGGAGCCGTTGATCAGCCGCCTGATGTTTTTCTGGATCGCGGGGTCTGAAAACACTTTTAGTTTTAAATCACAAATGTTTGACCCTATGACCTTATTCACATTATCGATGTCAAAGTCCAGAGCAAATTTTTTATTGACCATCTCGACACGCCCTTTAGCATCCAGGATGATGATGTCGTTAGGCGATATGTCGATTAATGCATTATAAGGGACTCTCTGTGATATGGTGTATAATTTAGCTTTACCATAGCGTACCATCGTTACATCGCCGGTCAACTGGAGCATATCCAGATATTTTGAGACCGAGCTTCTACGCATGCCCAATTCCCTGGATATCGCCGAGATTGACATGCGTAACGGGCTTTTATTCTGGAGGAACTCTTTGATCAGCAGAAGTTTGGCCGCATATTCTTCCATAATCTTTCAAGTATAATACTGGCCGATATAATAGTTACGCTTATCCATGTATACCTCTCGCTTTTACAATCCGCCCGAAGGCTCTTCGTCACATTATTTCTCTAGTTTCGCCAGGTCTCTATGACGGTATACATCCATACACCGCGTAGAACAGAAAACCTTGCCTCCATACTTCTCGGCTTTGCCGGTAATCTGCCTCTTACAGTTCGCGCATACTTTCGGGCCAAAAAGGCTTCCAAACATGCCGCTCACCATTAAATATATAGTCATACCATAACATAAAACCCCCTGATGCTTACCAAGAGGGTCATACCTTGCCTGGACGTGGTGCCGGGCGAACGTGGCGGGTGCGTGGTCAAAGGCGTCGAGTTCGTTAACCTGAGGAACGCGGGCGATCCAGTAGAATTGGCTAAGAGGTACAATGAGCAGGGCGCAGACGAGCTCGTTTTTCTGGATATCACGGCCTCCCACGAGGGCCGTAAGGCCATGATAGACGTCATAGAGCGCACCGCGGACGAGGTGTTCATCCCAATGACAGTGGGCGGCGGCATACGGACGGTAGAGGACATAAGGTCGATACTAAGGGCGGGCGCGGATAAGATCACGGTGAACACGACGGCGGTCAAGGACCCCTCTTTTATTAAGAAGTCGTCAGATATTTTTGGGTCGCAGTGCATCGTCACGGCTATCGACTGCAGGAGCAATGCGAACGTGGATGACCCGCATGCCGTGAATATTATTGAAAATAAGTGGGGGAGGCCAGCCTGGTATGAGGTAGTCATCTATGGCGGGAGGACACCCACCGGCATAGACGCCATAGAGTGGGCCAAAAAGGCCGAGGAACTGGGAAGCGGGGAGATCATGCTCACGAGCATGGACGCCGATGGCACGAAGGACGGCTACGACCTTCCCATCATAAGGGCGATATCAAATGCCGTGCGCATCCCGGTCATCGCCTCGGGCGGGGCGGGAAACGTCGAGCACATGTACGAGGCCTTCGTCAAGGCCAACGCAGACGCCGCGCTTGCGGCCAGCATATTCCACTACTGCGAGTACACTATAGGCCAGGCCAAAGAGTATTTACGCTCTAAGGGCGTTCCTGTGAGGCTCTGACATGCATATCAGCGAGTTCCAGCGCCTGATGAAGGACCTCTATAGCTCTAATGATAGGGAGCGGGGCCTCCAAAAGACCCAGCTCTGGTTTTTCGAGGAAGTCGGCGAGCTCGCGGAGGCCATGCGGAAGGAGGACAAAAAGGCCATTGAGGAAGAGATGGCCGACGTGCTAGCCTGGATGGCCTCGCTGGCCAACATGCTCGACATCGATGTGGAGAAGGCATGCCTTTCAAAATATGACATGAAGTGCTCCCGATGCGGCGGTTTTCCCTGTAGGTGCGGTAAGGAATGAGACATCATCGGAGCCTGGTTGAAAGCTATACCGCCATGTTTTTTAAAGGAAGCCGCCATTATCATTGTCAATGGACTCCATCGCATCGGCGGCCATAAAGCACGCAAGCAAGCGTACCCGCGAGCTTTTATTCCAGCCGTTAGACCTGAGATTCCTGGCGTTATCGTCGCTACGCTTTCCATTAAATGACAGGCGTTCTGAGGAGCTTAAGAGACTTACGCCTTATCATAAAGGAACGAGAATTCTGGCGATGGTGGCCATCCTCATGCTCCTGCCCGCCCTTGTATTACCCTTCACATCTCCTATCATAGGGCTCAACGGCGTCCTAGCACTGCTGTTCATATATATCGCGGCTTTAATCGCCGTCAGCATTATCGTGATGCCCCTTGAAGCCAGCCTGGATGCCGTGCTGGCGATAAAATACGAGTCAGGCGTATCCTTGTCAAACGCGGTGAGGACATTCGTGGGATACGCGCTGGAAAACCCGGGGCAGGCTGCCAGCTACATGGGCGCAAAGCTGCTCCTGGACATGATGCTGATGACGCTTGTCTTGCTCCTCTTCATGCCGTCGCTGGTCACGCTGATAGCCATTATGCTATGCCTTATTAAGGCTGTCAGCGCAGGGGCATCTGATGTGCTGGGTGTGGCGATTACGGGGTTTTTAGCCGCGGGAGCGCTGGCCATGGCGGCCGCGCTCCTTACCATGCTTCTAGCCGTACCCATTTCAGCGTTCTATGGATATTACACGGAGGAGGCGGTAAGGCTGATGAAGGAGGCCGCGGGTGGCAGAGAATGAAAACGCCAATTACAGGCCGCTGAGGCTTGTAGACCTCATCGGCCTTGGCGTGGGAGGCACCATAGGCTCAGGCATCTTCGTCGTGCCCGCCATATCGGCGGGCATGGCCGGCCCGAGCTCGCTGCTGGCGTGGGTGCTCTGCGCCATATCGTTCGGAGCCGTGCTCGCATGCCTGATATGGCTCTCCCGGCGTTTTGCAGGCATGGGCGCGTTCTACACGTTGTTCACGAAAGCGTTTAGCGAGCGGCTCTCAGGCGCGATCGTCGTCTGCTACATCGTGTCGGGAATCCTGGGGGTTGCGACCGTCGCCGCTGCAATCGGCAGCTGCGTCGACTTCTTCGGCATGCCGGCGCCTATCTTCGAGGCGGTCGTCGTCATCGCGTTCGGCGCTTTGAACTTATCGGGCGTTGCATTGTCTGCATGGGTGGAAGACGTGCTCACGGTGCTCAAGGTCTTACCATTACTGCTCATAACGCTGGCACTCATGCCATTCATCAGTACGGCTAATTTCACCCCGTTCAGCCCCCATGGCAGTTTCGCGTTCCTGGGCAGCGCCGTGGTCGTCTACTGGTGCTTCACGGGATTCGAGCTTTCCGCCATACCCTCGAGGCGGGTCATGGACCCCGAAAGCACGGTCCCGCGATCGCTCCTTTACGTCTTCGTCATAGTTGTGGCCATTTACCTGTCCATCAATGTAGCTCTCATAGGCAGCGTGGGCAGCGCCGCATTGGCTTCCACGCTTTCGCCCATCTCATATGCTGTAGACAATTTTTTCAAAGGATTTGGCCCCGTCGTACTGGCTATCGCCATAATCTCTATGCTCTCGGCGCTGAACGCCTACCTGTTCGGGACGTCGCTGGTCATCGCGAGCTTCGCGGGAAAATATGTGCCCGCTTTCGCCCGTGAGAGCAAAAGGCGTGTGCCTGTACTGTCCATATTGCTATGTACGACGGTGACGGCTGCCTTGCTCCTGGCCATGGACCGGTTCGTTTTTCTGGCTAGCGCCTCGGTCATCACGACGCTGATCCCGTACATCTTCCTGTGCGTCGCCGCCTTCATCCTGGTTGACAGCAAGTGGATCAGGCTGATGGCCATCATCGGCATAGTCTCGACGGCGGCCATACTGGCGTCGTCATTTATCCATTAAAAATAATGATTGTTAGCCACTGCCAGCAAGCTTAGATGCAGTATAGAAAAGCAGCGCCACGACCACGATGGATGCGGCCAGCGCCCCATAGAAGTCCGGTATAAGGTGCATCCCGAAGGTCCCGTATAGTACGATGCCGCAGAGGACGAGCGACCCGATGGAGACGGCCAGCATGGCCTTTGCAGCATCCTCAAAACCCATAAATTTAAGGGAGAACCCTCTTCCTATAAAACGCTTAGGCCTAGACCTACAGGCACTCCTGGAGGAGAGCGGTTTCTTCCCCTTCCTTCGACCCTCGCCCCCGAAGTCGCCTCTGCCCGAGCCTATATATCCGCCATTGAACACCTGGTCAGCGTCAACCTCGTCATAGCCGCTTAGCTCTTCCACCGTATCCAATCCCATGCGCTCACCCGGTCTCATCTCAATTCAGGGGGCAAAAGGTTCGGGATGCCATCCTCTATAGGGTAGTCCTCGTTACACTTCTTGCAGTGTAGGGTGCCTTCGATGACCTCGGAGCCCTCCTCCTTTTTAACAGTGAGCTCCAGGTCCCCCTTACACATTGGGCAGCACAGGATATCCATCAAGTCCTTTTTCATGCTATCACTTCTTATGGTTCCGCAGGTCAATTATGTCCTTCTGGTCAGGGCCGGTGGACAAAAGCGTGAATGGCACACGGGCGTCCTTCTCGGCCTGCCTCAAGAACTCCTTGACCCTGTCAGTAAGCCTGTCGTAGTCCGTGACGCCCTTGACTGCAGGGTCCACGCGGTCCAGCCCCGTTATCGCCGCCTGGGTAGCCCCGTTTACCATCGCCGAGTAGCGGGCCAGCCCGGGGTCCCAGTAGCCGATGCGACGAGCTCTGCCTGTCACAGTGCCGAACTCCGCTATGCCCCTTTTCTTCGCCTCTTCCGGGGGCATCTCAGTCTCGAACGGGCCTTCGCCCACACGCGTGGGGAACGCCTTAAAGACCACCACGACCTCGTCAATCCTGGTCGGCCCCACGCCCACGTCCGCCGCGAGCGACGAGGCCGACGTATCCTTTGAGGTTACGTATGGATAAGTGCCATAATATAGGGAGATCCCGAAGCCTTGCGAGCCCTCGATGATGATATTCTCTCCCCGGTCTATTGCGTCGTTGCACTCCTGCGAGACGTCTGTCAGGTATTTCTTGAGGGACTCCACATCCTTTGCCTGTCGGGCGCTGCGCATAACTCGATCCTTGTTGGCCGGGCCGCAGCCCGTGCCCGTAGTCCCTATCTTTTTAGCCAGGCGCTCCGTAGTCTTATCCTCGAGTATGTGCTTCTCTTCGATGATGGAGCACCTGTAATCCACCCCGAGCCGGTCGCCGCAGCCGAGCAATTGTACCTCGCGCTCCAAGACTGCGGGGTCTACGAGGACGCCTGCGCCTATTAGAAGCCTCGCCTTGTCATATATGAACCCGGACGGTACCATGCGGACTCCGTATTTGACCCCATCCTTGAGGACGGTGTGCCCCGCATTTGGCCCTACGCCTCCCCTCGCGATTATTGAAGGATGATCCGTGTACGCTATGTGGGCCACGATTTTGCCCTTGCCTTCGTCTCCAAAAAACCCACCGACGACGATGGTTGAAACCATTAGTATGACTCTCCATCTATCGTATACCGATTATTGATTAAAAAGGTTGCTATTTCGCTACCTTTTAATATGGAATATTCGCTTTTTACTGGAGCGCGACAAAAAGTACTCAAGATCGAATCAAGCCTAAAGCTTTTAGCACGTCGAGGGCGCGCATATCGGCGAGCGAGTAGTTGACCCACTTGCCCGACTTGCGGTCCGAAACTATTCCTGCATACTTCAGCACCTTGAGGTGGTGGGAGACGACGGTTTGCTGCATGCCCATTATCTCCATGAGCTCGCAAACGCATAGCTCTCCACCGGCCAGGGCATATATCATCTTCACCCTGGCCGGGTCTGATATGGCCTTAAAAAAATTGGCGATGTTTTTTGCCTCCTCGTCGGATGGCATATCCTTTATCGCTATTTTTGGGCACTCGCAGCACTTTTTATCGTCCATCATATAATTCCCTTTAGCGCTTTATAGCGGTAATCCTCACCGATGCGACCTTCGATAGCCCGCCATCAGAGCCAGGGACCACGGGCATCGGAGCCCCGCAGCCGCATCCGGACGGCTCGCTCAGCATGTATGCGAGCTCTTCTATCGTATATACATGCTTGCTCTCAATATTTATATCGGTAAAGCCTGCTTCTGTCATCTTTTCAATATATTCTTGCAGGGGTATCGCTCCGCCTATGCAGCTCGTCCAGAGCCTGAGCTTTTCCCGCTCGTCGGCGCTCGGCTCCTCCGCTAGCACCATGTCTGACACGGCGATCCTGCCCCCCGGCTTTAATACCCTGAATGCCTCCCTGAAAACCTTGCCCTTATCGGGGCTAAGGTTGATGACGCAGTTGCTTATGACCACGTCTATCGTGTTTGATTCGACTGGCATGCACTCGATTTCGCCCAGCCTGAACTCCACGTTTGCCATGCCCATCTCTTTCGCGGCTTTCCTCGCCTTCCAGACCATCTCTGGGGTGGCGTCTATGCCTATCGCCTTCCCTTCCGGCCCCACCATCCTGGCCGAGAGGAATACGTCTATTCCTCCGCCGCTTCCCAGGTCCAGCACGGTTTCCCCGGCCTTGAGGCCCGCTATGGCTGTAGGGTTGCCGCAGCCTGCGCTTACCTCCAGGACCTCCCCTGGCAGCACGGATACCTCCTCTTTCGTATAGCCTATACGTGACGCATACTCGCCTCCGCCGCAGCACGATTTCGTGTTCGCCAGCTTTGAATACCTTTCTTTTACGGCTTTCCTGATCTCTATCTCGTCAATGCTATCGCTCATGGCATCGCCGCCAACATATAGATGCATTAACATATTTAAATGTATTGATATGTTCTAAAACTAGCGGCTTGGATAGCAAGCCACAAAAGTCTAAGCTTACCACCACGTCCGGGAACGGCGACGGCTGGTAACTCACGGAAGGCAAAGGAGACGAGACGTTTTTCCATACGCGGCCTTCCAGGACAGCATCCTCAGCCAATGTCGCCTTAGCCATAGGAACGCCATTATGGTCAGCAATATGGTAAGGCGCCTCACGGCTATCCCCTCGAATGAGCGTATGCATCATATAAAGAATAAAGCCAGATAGCTATGGCGAGTATGCCGATGGGCAGGCTCTTTATGAATGCCAGGGCCCAGAATGTGAAGTAGATGGCGAACAGCACGTACCCGAGCTTCTTCTCACCAGAGGATATCTGATAGTAGCCGGGCACGACGAGCGACAGCACAAGTAGCTGGACGCGGTCCATGCCATAAGCCCTGGCTGCTGGCTGGCCTCGTGCGCATTCATCCGAGAGGTGGGCGCTGGCAGAGGTGTTGTCCGACGCTCGGCGCTTTTCCTCCTCAAGCTCCTCATTCTCGAACTTCCTGTAGAGATCATACTGCCTCCTCCTGGCATCATCCGATAATACGTCGTACGCCTCCGATATGAGCTTGAAAAGCTCTTCAGACATGGCAGACCTATTCACGTCAGGGTGATATTTTTTGACAAGCTCCCTGTACGCCCTTTTAATGTCTTCAGAGGTGGCATTGCTGTCCAGGCCCAGTATCTCATAGTAGTCTCTGCTGAAATCCACATTTTTTATAAGTATGAGTATTGCTTATATGCCTTTTCCTGCGGCTAATATAATTTGACTATGTCGCACACGTACCTGCTCCATTCCGATAGGAGTTGCCTTTCTTTATCTGTGAGGGTGGCGGCCTCTCTTTTCATGGCTTCAAGGTGCCGCCGGGCGTCGCTGGAATGGTCCGAGAGCCGGGAGATGTACTCGCCGCTATAGGTGCACGCAGGGTCCAGCCCTAGCGAGCCGTCGCTTAATATTAATAATGGGTATAGGCGGCACTGGAATGGCTTTATATCGCCTAGAATGCATCCATCGTCGCCCAGAAACCGGCAGGAGGCCGACGGCGGAACCGTGATGTAGGCCTCGTCCATGCCATCCGCCCTGAGCAGCTTAATAAGGTCTTCTTCGTGTCTGCACACGTATATTCGTACGAAGCTGCTCGCGGCCCTGCAGCAGGCCTTGCACTTTTTACACTTTTCGAAAAAACTCGTCGACGGACACCCCATTTTATGAATCTACACGTTATACTCGCTCCATCCCAGGTAATAGCCTTTCTTTTGAGGGCCTTTTCTTAATGTAGACGTGACCTGGGCGACCCCGAGCTGGAGCGCCATATCGAGCGAATCGTAAATCTCCCAGCCTTCTGATATCTTCCCATTCTCCAGCCTGAATATGGTGATGGCGGCGACCTTGATCTCCTTGCCCCTCGCCGGTATCCCGGGGAGGTCGCCCTCCTGTATGCCATACATGGTGAAACGCGTTGCAACCTTATCATTTTCTGCCACCTGATCCTCGACGGCTACTTTCATGTGAGGGAAAGCCCGTGATAATGACAGCATGTGTTCCCTGTACTCCTCATAATCCATCTTTCCCTCAAGGACTTCGGGCGTGTGGTGAACGTATGATGGCGAGAACATGTCGTCTATCGCCTCAAGCCGCCCATTATTATAATAATCCTCATAGAAACGCCTTACGTAAGCCTTGTTTTTATCATTCTGCCTCATCTCTTCGTGATACATGGCCATCACACAATATTTTGGTTTTTTTACTTATAATAACTTTTATTAATAGCATTTTATAAATATGTGCCGATATGATGATCCTTTGGTAGAGTAATCATGAATCGTAAAGCATTTATCATCTTGATCGTTGTTTTGTCATCGCTGGCCATGCTAATCTTATTGTACTTTAACCAGCAGGCAATGGCCCCGCTGCCATCCCCCACCATAATCCCCACAATCGAGGTGCCTGCTGGCATCAAACCAGCCATAGTCGACCTCCCGGAAAATGTAACGGCTCCTGAGAACTCAACCGTTACTCCTTCCCCTACCGCCACCATAAATGCCGGAGGCTCATCGAGGCATATCGAGGCGCCGCCCGCCCCAACGCCTACCCCTGCTCCGCCCACGCCGACGCCAGCGGGCATGGCGTCGTGGGGCCCTGCATCCCCGATGCCGCCCATGCAAGCCTGGTCGCCAATGCCCCGAGCATCGCCATTGACGTGGGGTAGCACGCTATTCTGAATACATCACTTACTTTTTATAAAAACTCCTGACATCAAAAAATTATTCTACACTATCCTGGCTCTTACGCTCCAGCAGCTTCTTAACTTTCTTAAGCCTAAACAGGTCCTCACGCTCCCTCTCCTCTATTGAAATCTTTATGTAGCGGGCCTGCCTCTTCAGCTCCGGGATGAGAAGCTGCTCTAGGGCATTCACGCGCCGACGGTTCATCTGAATCTCCGCACCAAGCCGGCGCATCGCGGTCTCCTTCTCGGCAAGGTCAATCAGCATGTCAAGCTCCGCCTCAAACTTCTCTGCGGTCTCGTCAAGCCTGCCGCTCGTGCCCACGATGCCATAGCCCCTCTCGACGACGCTTCTCGACATCCTCTTCTTCTCGACGACGGGCACGGGAACGCCCATTATATTCCTGCTCCTCACCTCCAGCATGACGCTCCTCCTCGTCGCAAACGATGCGGACTTCAACGTTATCGGGTCGTCCACCGCCTCGGCAAGCAGCAATGAGTGCTGCGCGTCAGCCGCCACCGCCTCCAGCTCATCACGCGACCTGGAAAAAGACTCCATCACATTGAAAAACTCGTGGATCAGGACGTCCATCTTCTGCCGCAAAAGGTCCCGCCCCTGCTCGGCCATCTTTATCTGGGCGTTCTTTTTGATAAGCTCCATCCGAGTCGGGTTAACCTGCTCCATCAAGAAGCCCCCTTATATATTGGGTGGTATTTCTTGATGTACTCGACCTTGATGCGCTTCAACTCCTCCATGGGCAATAAAGACAAAATGTCCCAGGCAATGGCAAAAGTGTCCTCGATGCTCCTGTTCTCATCGCCCTGCGTGATGAACCTCTTCTCGAACTCGTCCGCGAATTTCAGGTAAGTGCGGTCAAGCTCGGTCAGAGCCTCCTCGCCGACGATGGCGACGAGCCTCCTCAGGTCCCTGCCATAGGCGTAAGAGGCATAGAGCTGGTCAGCCACATTCCGATGGTCCTCCCTGGTCTTTCCCGGGCCGATGCCCAGGTTCATGAGCCTGGACAGGCAGGGCAGGCTGTCTATCGGGGGGTCTACTCCTCTTCGATAAAGATCCCTGCTCAACACTATCTGGCCCTCGGTGATGTACCCGGTAAGGTCTGGCACGGGGTGGGTGATATCATCGTCGGGCATTGTGAGGATGGGGATCTGGGTTATGGAGCCCTTCTTGCCCTTTATCCGGCCCGCCCTCTCGTATATGGACGCCAGGTCAGTATACATGTAGCCGGGGTAGCCTCTCCGGCCCGGAACCTCCTCACGCGCCGTCGAGACCTCGCGCAGCGCCTCACAATAGTTAATCATGTCCGTCAAAATGACAAGGACGTGGAGGTCGTGCTTGAAGGCGAGGAACTCTGCGGTGGTGAGGGCACACCTCGGCGTCGCTATGCGCTCAATGGTCGGGTCATCAGCCAGGTTCATGAAGAACACCACTCTCTCCAGGGCGCCGGTCCGCTCGAAGTCCTGCATGAAGAACGACGCCTCCTTGTGAGTGATGCCCATCGCCACGAATATCACGGCAAAGTTCTCTCCCTCGCCTAGCACTTTCGCCTGTCGGGCTATCTGGGCGGCCAGCTTGTTTGCTGGCAGGCCCGAGCCGGTAAATATGGGGAGCTTCTGGCCCCTGACAAGGGTGTTAAGCCCATCTATGGCGGAGATGCCGGTCTGGATGAAGTCGGAGGGCTTATCCCTGGCGTAGGGGTTGATAGCGCTCCCGACGATGTCGAGCCTGGCCTCTGGTATGACCTCCGGCCCCCCATCCCTGGGCTTTCCGACGCCATTAAATACCCGGCCCAGCATGTCCCTTGAAACGTTAATCCTGGCAGGCTCGCCGGTGAAGATGACCCTCGTCTTGCTGCTATCCACCCAGCTCGTGCCCTCGTAGACCTGGATGACCGCCATCCTTTCGGATATGTCCAGCACCTGCCCCGTCCTGTGGTCTCCATTCGGCAGGATTATCTCCACTATCTCCCCGAAGGTCACCCCTTTGACGTTCTCCACGAATATGAGCGGCCCGGAAACATAGCTAACCGTCCTGCACTCCTTAGACACCAGGCTTATGGCCTTCATTTTTCCGCCTCCAGCGCAGCTATCCGGTCGCCCATCCCGCTGATCAATTCCTTTATCACGTTAACGTCCTTAACTTCCTTCATCCTGCCTATCTCAGCCTTTAATGGAAGCTCCATTATCTTCTTCAGCGACACGCCCCTGTTAATGGCCGCGGCGGCCGCATCATAGAATGTCAGGATGGCCTTTAGCATGTAATATTGCTTATCCAGCGGGCAGAAAGAGTCCGTGTCGCTATAGGCGCTCTGCTGCAGGAAATCCTCTCTTAGCATACGCGTGGCCTCGAGTATCGCCTTCTCGCTCTCAGGCAGGGCGTCAGGACCGACAAGCTGCACGATCTCCTGAAGCTCCACTTCCTTTTGCAGCAGGTACATCGCCTTGCCCCGCATCTCCAGCCAATCCCCGGAGACGTTCTCGCGGTACCAGTCACGCACGCTCTCTAGGTATAGAGAGTAGCTCTTTATCCAGTTAACCGAAGGGAAGTGCCTGCGGTAAGCCAGGCTCGTGTCGAGCGCCCAGAACGTGCCCACCGCCCTAAGCGTATTCTGGGTTATCGGCTCTGAGAAGTCGCCTCCAGGCGGCGACACGGCTCCCACCACCGTCACCGAGCCTATCCTGCCGTCAGACCCGAGGCACACCGTCCTGCCCGCACGCTCGTAAAAGGCTGACAATCGAGTTGGAAGGTAGGCGGGGTACCCTTCTTCTCCGGGCATCTCTTCGAGCCGGCCAGACACCTCTCGCAGCGCCTCGCCCCACCTCGACGTGGAGTCGGCCATGAGCGCCACGTCGTAGCCCATGTCCCTGAAGTACTCCGCCATCGTTATACCCGTGTAGATTGAGGCCTCCCTGGCCGCCACCGGCATGTTCGAGGTGTTCGCCACCATGATGGTCCTCTGTATCAAAGGCAGCCCAGTCCTGGGGTCAACCAGCTCCGGAAACTCGGTCAGCACGTCGGTCATCTCGTTGCCCCTCTCGCCGCACCCTATGTAGACCACGACGTGGGCGTCGGACCACTTAGCCAGGGTCTGCTCGGAAACTGTCTTGCCGGTGCCGAACCCCCCCGGTATCATCGCAGTGCCGCCCTTTGACACGGGGAATATCAGGTCAAAGACCCTCTGGCCAGTTATCAATGGCAAATTCGTGTCCAGCTTTTTCTTATAGGGCCGGCCCTTCCTCACGGGCCACTCGTGCATTAGCCTGATTATGGCACCATTGTCCAGGACGCAGACCGGCTCCTCCACCGTGAACTCCCCGTCGCGTATCTCGGCCACGGTACCGCTGATGCCCGGAGGCACGAGTATCCGATGGTCGATGTGGAACTCCTTAACGGTCCCTATCACGTCCCCGCCCGAAACCTGGTCGCCCTTCTTGACGGCCGGCACGAACGCCCACCTCTTAGCCCGGTCGAGGCCGGGCGCGGCCATGCCCCTCGATATGAAGTCTCCGCTCCTCTCGTAGAGGCGGGGCAGCGGCCTCTGGATGCCGTCGTAAATAGAAGATATAAGCCCCGGGCCGAGCTCCACGCTAAGCGGGGCCTCGGTGTTCACCACCTTCTCGCCCACCCTCAGGCCGGTGGAATCCTCGTATAGCTGTATGACGGCCCGGTCCCCCTCAAGCCTGATGACCTCCCCGCGAAGCTCCTCCTCTCCAACCTTCACCACGTCATACATCTTTGACCCCTTCATCCCGCGGGCTATGATGACGGGGCCTGAGATACGGGATATTATTCCTTCCAGCATGCGGTCATCTCCTCATGACTATGTTATAGCCTATGGCCTTTCTCAACAGCCTCTCAATGTAGCTCTTCTTATCCATGCCCTTAGACCTCGACGGCATGGGTATTATGATGGGCTTGCGCATCCTCTCCAGCTTATCCCTGTACTTTTCGTCCAGCGATGACAGGATGTCCTCGCTGATCGCGATGATGCCAGTATCGCCCTTGCTGATAAGCGACTGGATGAGGCCTTTGGCCTCCTGGGCGCTGGACGTCTCGAAGGCGTCTACTCCCGCCAGCCTGAACCCAACTGCTGACTCGCTATCCGTGACCACGACGAACTTATGCATAGATTAGCTCCTTCCTCACCTGCTCTTCGGACATGCCGACCGTCTTACACCTGGCTATTATCCTCAGGTTGGTCACCTCGTTGTACTTGGCCCAAAAAAAGCCCACGAGTATAGCTATACTTAGAGGGTCTCCCCTGTATGCCGATATTCCTTTCAGGATGAGGTATTTGTCAAGCATTTTTTCGAGGTCTGAAATCTTCTCCTTCTTCAGGCTTTCCTCCGGAGCGCTTTTTAGGAAGCTATAGTGCGTGGGCTCCAGCAGCTTTAGCGCCCCCTCGACGGACTTCGCGTTTATCATGGACAGCAGGAAATCCTCGTCCAGCTTCTTGCCGCCCTCTATGAAGTATACTTTAGCTTCCTCGGGGCTTACCCTATCCCTGACCATCCTGAGCGCCGACTTGATGTTTATTATGTCGATCTGGGTGGCCAGGAGCTCCCGCACGACCATCGCATCGTAGTTATTCTTTTTCAGGCTTCCCAGCGCCTGCTCATAGTGATACCTGTCGAGGGCGACGTCGAGCGGGATGAGGCTCTTATCAGACTGGTACTGGCTGAAGGCCTGCATCAATGGCCGGGCGTACTCGATATCCCAGGCCGCCATCAGGTCGATGACCGATTTTACGTCGGGCTGCTTTATCATCTCGGAGAGAGAGGCCTCGTCCAGGCTCCCCACGGGCAGGAGGCATTCGAATATCTCCTCGGACGCGGCGTGGATGCTCTTACCCCTCAATATCGTCTTTACATTTTGAACGTCCCACCTCTTTAAAAAGACGTTCAGGTACTTTTCCCCATCCTCGCCCCTCACAAGCTCCGATATCCTGGTGAACGTCCGGGTGAAATTCCTACGCAGGGCATACTCCAGGCGGTATACGCCCGAGTATTTGACCCCTGCCTCCTCCACGTCCTGCCTGTAGGGCGTCTTCTCCATGGCGGCGGTGAGCGAGTCGACATCGGGCTTGAGCACGAGGTCGTCAAGCGCCTTCCTATCCAGCAGGCGCCCCTTCATCCCCCTTATCCTGGCGTTCAAGTAGCCATAGTCCATGTCAATCACCGAACAGGGCCGAGAAGACCTCGAGCCTGTGGCGCTCCCTCGCCGACTTCAGCCGCGATTCGATGGTGTTAAAGACGACCGTCCTCCCATCGGGGGTGCTGACGTTTAGCCCGCCAGCACACGAGATGTCCGCCTGCACCGGACACTCGATGCCCATCGTTCCAATAATACGCCTGCAGAGGTCCTCGTCCCGCGGGTCTACGTGGAGCACGAACTTCTTTTCGCCAATGGCGTCGATGGCCTCGGCCATCGCCCTTCTGAAGAAGTCCTCATAGCCATTCTCTTGCCTGATAGCCGCCAGCCGCCCCTCAGCAAGGCTAAAGGCCCGGGAAAAGTACTCGTGCATGATGGCGGCGCTCTCGCCCCTGGCCTTGCTCCGCGCCTCGTATAGAAGCCTATTCCTGTCCACCTCGAGGTCCCTGGAAGCCCTTGAGATGTGCCCTTTCACGATCTCGTCCGCCTTCAGGCGAGCCTCCTCCTCGATCTTTGCAGCGCTTTCCCGGGCCTTCCTCAATAGCTCCTCCCTTTTCTCCTCCGCGCTCGCCTCCATGGACTTCATCAGGTTCTCATAGTCCATGCCATACCTCCCGTATGCCCCTCCTATTGCCCGGGCATCACTTTATCATGATTATTATCATCGCAGCGACGACGAAGCCCAGAATGGTCAAGGTCTCAGGGATTGCCTCCAGGATGATGACGATGCCCGACAGCTCCGGCCTCTCCGCCAGCGTGCCGGCGCCCGCCGCCCCTATCCTTGCCTGTGCCAGCCCTGTGCCCAGGGCACCCGTCCCGAACGCTATCGCCGCCCCTATTGGGACTTCCCAGCCTACCATTTATTTTCCCTCCCGCTTATCTCGTAAATTTCTTGAAGATCACGCACAGCGTCTCGTCCGCCTTCTTAAGCTCCATCTCGAGCTCGGTCTGCTCTTCCTTGGGTATGCCCTTCCGTATGATGAGCATGCGGTAGGGTATGCCCTCGCGCCCTTCGCCGTGGTATTTACCCATTTTAAACTTGTAGTCGCCATCCCCAATATCGTACTGCTTAAGCTTCTCAACCACTTCCGGTTTCAGCATCTCAAGCATCATCTCTATTACCCCCTATTCATGGCTAAAGCTACGGTTTTTCCGTATTTTTTTATAAAAATAGCTCTGAAAACAATATATTCTTTATTTTAAAACTTAATATAACTTTCGCAGGCCAAGCACAAGCCTCCGGAAAAAATAACCATATGTAAACTTAACCTTACGATAAGTATAAATATGCTATATGAGATTTACACAGTGTTCAGCATTATATTTTAGCTGGAGGAATTTTATGAGCCAGAGACCATTAGACGTCCTGAATGACGCGCTGAATTCCCCCGTCATCGTAAGGCTAAAGGGAGGCAGGGAGTTCAGAGGCGAGTTACAGGGTTATGATATGCACATGAACCTCGTCCTCGAAAACGCTGAAGAGCTAAAGGAGAACGAGGAGTCCAGAAAGCTCGGCACGATCATAGTGAGGGGAGACACGGTCGTATACGTATCGCCCTGACATCTCAACCATAACGCATTTAAACGATAAGCAACATTTCAAGGGTGAATTGCTATGACTAAGGGAACGCCATCACAGGGCAAGCGCCAGAAGAGGGTGCACACGGTTTGCAGAAGGTGTGGCAAGGTATCGTTCAACTACGCAAAGAAGACATGCGCCGCCTGTGGCTTCGGCAGGTCAGCCAAGCTTAACAAGTGGGGCTGGCACAGCCACCTGGCAAGACAGACCTGGTAAAGCAGCTTAACTATGAGAGACAAGTGCGGCGTCGTCGGCGTGAGGTTCGATGCGGAGAAGAACAGGGATGCCGCCGCGCTATACATTTATTACGCCCTTCAGGCGCTCCAGCACCGCGGCCAGGAGTCGGCTGGCATAGCTGTCACAAACGGGAGCTGCCTGCTATCCGATAAGGGCATGGGCCTGGTCAGCGACTATTTTTCACGGGAACGGCTACAAAAGCTAGCAGGGTATGCGGGCATAGGGCACGTCCGGTATTCCACCACTGGCGGCTCACGCCCTGAGAACAGCCAGCCCTACACGGTCACGTATAAGGGCGGAACGATCGCCATCGCTCATAACGGAAACCTGGTGAATTATAGGGAGCTTAAGAAGGAGCTGGAGGCAGAGGGGAGGGTCTTTAACTCAGACTCGGACACCGAGGTCATAGCTCAGATGCTGGCAAGGGAGCTCATACGTAACGACATCGTGGAAGCTGTCAAAGAGGCCATGAAGCGGCTTGTCGGCTCCTATTCGCTGGTAATATTGATCGGCGATAAGGTCATCGGGGTGCGCGACCCTCTCGGGTTCAAGCCCCTCTGCATAGGACGGGTGGATGGCGGTTACGTCCTGGCCTCGGAGAGCGCGGCCATCGACACGCTTAACGGCGAGCTCGTGAGGGACGTAGCGCCTGGCGAGATGGTCGTCCTCGGGGATAAGATTGAGAGCTACAGGCTTTTTAGGTGCAAGAATCATGCCCACTGTATGTTCGAGTACGTCTACTTTGCCAGGCCGGACTCCATCATAGATGGAAGGCTCGTCTACAAGGTCAGGCACAAGATTGGCGAAACGCTGGCCAGGGAGTGCCCAACGGAAGCGGACATCGTCTCCCCCGTGCCAGACTCGGGCATCACATCGGCCATCGGCTACTCGAACGGCTCGAGCATCCCGTACGCTGAGGCGCTCATCAAGAACCGTTACGTCAACAGGACGTTCATCATGCCCGTGCAGGAGCTGCGCGAGACGGCCGTGCGGCTGAAGCTGAACACGGTAAGGTCTAACATAGAGGGCAAGCGTGTTATTTTAATCGATGATAGCATTGTGAGGGGCACTACCTCCCGAAGGATAGTCGACCTGCTGCGGAGGGGCGGCGCAAGGGAGATACACGTCCGCATCGGCAGCCCGCCCATCATTTCGCCGTGCTACCTGGGCATCGACATGGCCACGCGGGAAGAGCTTATAGCGGCTCATAAGAGCGTTAAGGGCGTCGAGTTTTTAATAGGCGCCACATCGCTATACTACATTTCGCTGGATGGCCTGGTTGACGCAATAGGCATGCCGAAGGAAGACCTGTGTATGGGCTGCCTCACCGGAGTATACCCGATAGAGATACCGGGCGAAAAGTGTGAGGATAAGCAGATGAAGCTTAACCACTTCGTCTCCGAATGACGCTATTTTCATATTGGGGCCGCCTCTATTTCCCGATTTATTATCGGTCGCCTTTATACCCTGAAGGAAAATATTTTCTAGTGGTGGGATAGGATGGCAGGTGCAGTTCGTGGCCAGGGGCAGGAAGTGTTAAGGCTGCCCTCCATGTCAAAACTGGAAGTCGAGGAGCTTTTGAAAAATTCGAGGATATGCCGGCTGGCGTTCAATGACATGCCCCAGCCATACATTATACCGCTCGACTATGTCTATATGAATGGCAAGATGTATTTCCACTTCGCTGGCTACGGTAAAAAGATAAGCCTGTTCGAGAAGGACCCGCACGTCAGCGTGGAGGTGGACAGATACAACGATGACATAACGGAGTATGAAAGCGTCACTCTCATGGGCACGCTGGCAAAGGTGACCGACATGGGGGAGAAGATGGCTGTCTCAAAAAAGCTGCTGGAATCCATAAAGTCCAGGGGCGGGGAGAAGAACGTCGCCGCCAGGCACGGCTATGAGCGGCTGGACCTGGATACCCTCATGTCGGAGAGCTCGATGGTGCTCAGGCTCGACGTCGCTGATTACGTCGCGCTGAAGTCGCCAGCCTCCTGACGAATGCTTTTTAAACGAAAATCATATTATGCTGAGCGCCCAATTAATGGTGTATCTTGAGAGAGGTATTGAACGTGAACGCGGAAAGTAGCAAGGATAAAGCCATCTACGAGCACATAGCCGACTACATCATCCAGACGCTCATCAGGGAGGACGTCAACGCCTTCGCGGAGGCGAAGCTGCTCAGCGAGCTGCTGGCGTACAAGCTGCCCGGCGTGGCTGGGCGGCTCATGTACACGACGGCAAGCGACGCATCGGAAAAGCTTAAAAGGGGAGAGAAATTCAACCTTGAAAAGGAGATCGGCGGCATAACGGCTCAAAAGCGGCTGCACTTCCGCTCAAGGGACCAGTATAACGCATTCGTCATGCTATTCTTCAAGGTGGTGGAGAAATACCCCGAGCTTCTGGAGCCCGTCGACGGCGAGGACGAGTTCGAGAGGTTCATGATCCACTGCATCAACGAGTTCAGGCAAAAGCTGGAGGGCTTCGCGATGGAGGTCGCTAAAGAGCGGACCGAGCTAGAGTATAAGAATAAGCTATACATACACCGGAGGAACGCCGCGGTCCCAGAGGTCCCCACCTATGCCGACTATATCGCCGAGAGGATTGACGGCCTGGCCGAATGAAGCGATTTTTCTTTTTTTGCATATATTATTTTCAGTATGCAGTAACAAAGCAAATTTATACTTGGTGTGATAATGGCCTTATATGGCAGCATAGAGAGGTAGTCGAGCTTGGAAGTGAGCGGGGCGCTGCCCGTCGAGGGCACCATAGATGAGCGGTTTCGGGGGATGTTCCCCTATGAGAAGTTCAACCGGATGCAGTCTATAGCCGTGCCGGCCATCCTTCGGACGGACGGGAACGTCGTCGTCTCGGCTCCGACGGCCAGCGGCAAGACGGTCCTCGCTGAGGCGGCCATGGTGAAGGAGCTTGGCAGGCCTGACAGGGGCAAGGTCCTCTTCATAGCGCCACTCAGGGCATTGACCAATGAAAAGGAGGCAGGCTGGAAGCAGGTGCTCTCAAGGATAGACTTTAAAGTGTACGTCGTGACCGGCGAGAGGGACCTTTACCCGTCAGAGGCCAGGGCGGCGGACGTCATCATAACCACCCCCGAGAAGTGGGACTCGGCCACCAGGAAGTACATGCAGGACAGGTATGACTTCGTCCGTAATGTGACACTTATCGTGGTAGATGAGGTACACCTGCTCGACTCCGATGGCAGGGGAGGGACGCTTGAGGCCGTCATAAGCCGCATGAGGCGAATCAAGGCGCAGCATGGCGGCAGGCTGAGGATAGTGGCCCTGAGCGCCACGATGCCCAACATCGTCGACGTGGCGAGGTGGATAGGCGCCCCGCCAGAATGCGTCCTCGAGTTCGACGGCTCATACAGGCCCGTCGAGCTTGAGACCGAAGTATTGCCCTACCGCCCTAAGCCGAACGAGTTTTTAAATAAGTATGTGAGGCTCTACAGGGCGTTCGACGTGATAAAGGGCGAGCTTGCGGAGGGGCACCAGGCGCTGATATTCGTATCCACGAGGCAGGACACCCATCAGGCCGCGGAGAAGCTATGCGAAATCGTGAGGAAGTACTGCCCCTACACGCTAGGGCCATCGGAGGCGATAAGGCTCCAGGAAATGAAAAACCGGGTGGAGAACTCGAGGCTAAAGGGCTGCCTGCCATACGGGATAGCGTTCCATCACGCCGGCCTGTCTGCCGAGGACAAGGCCCTCATAGAGGGCGGCTTCAGGGCGGGGGTGATACGCATACTGGTGTCAACCTCCACGCTGGCATGGGGCGTCAACCTGCCCGCCCGCGTGGTCGTAGTCAGGGACGTGGAGATGTACGACCCCATCCAGGGAAACAAGGATATAAGCCCAATAGACCTGCTACAGATGCTCGGAAGGGCCGGCAGGCCCGGCTATGACACCAAGGGTAAAGGCTACGTCATCGTGCCGGATGAAAGGGCGGCCGAGTATAAGGCACTGCTGAAGGATGGAAAGGCCATAGAGTCAATGCTGGAGCATGGCCTGGCAGAGCACCTGAACGCCGAGATCGCCGTCGGCATGGTGAAGAGCGTGCGCGACGCCGCGGAGTGGCTGAAGACGACGTTTTATTACGTCAGGTCTCAGAGCATGGGGCAGCCGCCAGACGTCGATGCGCTTGCCGCCGAAAAAGTGAGGCATCTCGTGTCAAACGGGTTCGTCAGGGAGGACTCGGGCGTGCTATCGGCGACGCCGCTTGGGGCCTTGACCTCGGACTTTTACCTCAAGCTGGAGACGGCTCTTCTCTTTAAAAAGCATGCCATGAAGGGCGCGTTGACCACTGATGACGTTCTGGACGTGGTTGCCATGGCCTCTGAGTTCAGCGATGTGGTGGCGAGGCCTGGCGAGGCGTCATCGTTGAAAGC
The DNA here is from genome assembly GCF_000251105.1 of Methanocella conradii HZ254. GTDB lineage: Archaea > Halobacteriota > Methanocellia > Methanocellales > Methanocellaceae > Methanocella > Methanocella conradii. Next base: position 2,231,166 of record NC_017034.1, read on the forward strand.
ATACGGCCCCTACGAGCCCGGCGGCATGGCCAAGGTAAGGGCCATCCTGGCCGGCCTCATCGGCCGCAGCCTGCCCGACGAGCTTAAGTCAGACGCCTGGGCCATCAAGCAGAACGCCTCGCGCCTGCTGAGCGCCTTCTCGCGATTCTGCGAGGAGTACTCGGGCGAGGCGCTCTCGAAAAAGGTCAGGATGGTGTCGCTCCAGATTGATAAGGGCATACCTGAAGAGGCGGTCGAGCTGGCGTCAATCGAGGGCGTTGGCGAGAGGAGCCTTGAGGCGCTTATGAAGGGTGGCATAAGGTCGCTGAGGGATGCAGCGGACAGGAGGCCTGAGGACCTCATGAAGATGGGCATCCGTGGGCCTGTGGCGATTAGCATCGTTGATGCGGCCCGAAAGCTGCCGAGGGCTGAAGTCGACTTCTCCGAGGTTCCGGAGCTCGTGGCGCCAGGCAGCCTGAGCGCTGCTGTAGCGATTCGTAACGTGGGGGCGGGGGGCAGGCTTGCAGTCGTGATAAAAGCAGACGACGAAACCATGGTGAGCGAGCGGCTCTACCTTGGAGGAGGCAGCGTGCGTAGCATTCCTTTCCAGCTTGACATAAAGTCGAATACTACTTTGTACGTAGCTGTCGATTACCCGGACACGATGCTGCCGGCGGATGAGTGGAAAAAGGCCTTAAAGGTAAAACAGGCCGAGCCTGAAAAGAAGGCTGATGTAGAGGAGGTAAAGGAGTTGATGCCAGGGAACTATTTGGTCATCGCCGGAGAGGCGGGGGTAGAGTACGCCGGAAGGGCCAGGGATGCCTACGAGGGCAACGTCGTGGTGCTAATAAAGCCGGACTCTTCGGTCGTAGTGCATACGGATAGGGGTGTCAAGCCCCGTAACTACATGGGGAGGGCTCATATAATCCAGATAAAGGATGAGAGCGGTGTGAGGATTAAGGCTGAGAGCCGCGGGGAGGTCCTATCTATATCCTTTAAGAGCGTGGAGGTGTATCAGCCGCATTTCTCGCAAAAGCCGGATATGGGGGCTGCTTTTAGGCTTCCTATTTCTGAGGGCGATAGGGCGCTGGAAAAGGCGCTAAGGGAGGCGAGGAACGCCATGGCGAGGGAGATGCGGGTGCCGCCGTACACAATCTTCCCGGACAAGACCATCTATGACCTCATCGCGAAGAGGCCGAAGACTAAGGAGGAGCTGCCGGGCGTCTACGGGATCGGTCAGGCAAAGGCGGAGAAGTATGGCGATTTTATATTAAAGACGCTAAATGATGGAGGGCAGGAAGCCCAGGGCGGATAGATAGTACGCTCCCACGAGAAGAAGGATTATGCCGGCGGCCTTACGGATGCCTGCCGAGTATTTAGAGGCCTCGCGAAGCCTGGCAGACACGACGCTGGACGAGTATGCGGCCATGAGCATGGGTATGGCCAGGCCGAGCGAGTAGGCCAGAAGCAGCGAAGCGCCGTACAGGACCGCGCCCTGTTGTGCCGCTATCATGAGTATGGAGGCCAGAATAGGGCCGACGCAGGGCATCCACAGGATGCCGAGGCTCAGCCCCAGCAGCAAGCCTCCTGGCAAGCCGTCGCTGTCCATGCACGGCGTCGCAATCCTCGAAATGGGGAGACGTTCCCACAGGCCCAGCAATGCGCCCTCGACGGTCCTGGAAAGGATATAAAGGCCCATGACTATGATGAGCACGCCAGAAATCAGCTTAATGTAATCAATATAATCCATTAAAAGGGACCCAAGTGCGGAGGATAATACGCCCATAGCTGTAAACGATGCGGCGAGGCCTAAAACGATGGCAAGCGGCGTAAGCCTGCCCTTCTCGGCCGAGTACGCCATAACTCCTGGTAGAAGCGGCAGCACGCATGGGGATGCGACGCTCACCGCGCCGGCCAGCAATGCCATAGCAAAGGTCACCGTCTCCAAATCAATACTCCTTTTTACTTTTATTGGCCTTGCTATGACATGCGGCCGTTCATTTATAGTCTTTTTGGGCCTATTTTCTGGCCTGGATGGCTGCGTCAAGCGCCTTCTTCAGGGCATCTTTTTGCGTAAGCCCCATGAACCTGGACGCGCTTATGCTGTCCGATGGGGCGCCATTCCTGTCGATATACGTGTATTTGCCGTCCGCCTTCTTAGCGATGACGTCCATCTGGGGGACGCCGGTCACCATAAATGCTTTGGCCAGGCCTCTGTTCTCCACGGCGTCGACGTAGAAAAAGGTCGCCTTCCCCGCGTACTCGGCTTCGAGCTGCTGCGTGATCGGGCGCTGCTGCCTGCAATAGCCGCACTCCGCGGTCTCGAACTCGATGAAGACCGGCCCCTTTGTCAGTGCGTTGTCGATGTCTGCCATCGTCACTTTCGCCTGCTGGATGGCCTGCTGTTGCGCCAGGCCCGCCATAAAGACGCATGCCATCAAGGCCAACACGGCCCATACGATAAGTCTCTTCGCAATCATCAAACCCATTTAGCCCATCAATTTGAAATCGTTTTGCTCTCAAAAAAACGGCCTAGAGTACGTCCAGGGCATCCCTGAAATCTTTAAGGGGCGGGAACTCCAGGGCTTCTCCTTCCACGACTATTATGGGGCGATAGGCGCCGATGTCGCCCTCACGTATGAACGGCGAGAGGAAGTCATGGGAGTCCAGGCGGTTGATGGAGGTGCCGGCGCATAGCGGGTTAAATGCGGGTAACACCAGCACGTCCTTGCCGCGCCAGGCCTTCTCGCCATAGAGGAAGCAGGGCTCTTTTTTCATCTCCACATCTAGCATGGGGTGGTCGTGGCCTATTACGATGAGCCTCACGTCGTCGTCCTTAGCCCTTCCCGGGATGGTGTCGCCATGCGTGAAGAGCGCCCCGTCCTTAAAATAGAAGCTATCCGCCCTGACGCCCTCGCCTTCGAGCGCCACGCCCATCATCCTGTCATGCGAGCCCTCGATAAGTATCACCTCATCAACGGATGCGTGTAGCTCCATCATGATGCGCCCGAGCGCCTTCTTCGCGTTTCTCCGCAGGCGGCCGAACTCGTGCAGCACGTCGCCGTTTAATATCATAATTTTCGGCTCAAACCTTTTTATGACCGCCCTAAATCGGCTCAGCAACTCGCCCTCCTCGTCGAGGGGCATAGAAAACCCTTCTGCCACAAGGGAATCCTCGATGCCAATATGCACGTCAGCGCACGCACAGACTCCTATCTCATTAAAATATGCAGCGTTCTCATAGTACTCGACTTTCATTTGCCCTTCCCTATCTTTTCCATGACCCTCTTATGGAATTCCTTTAGGAGCGAGGCCTTATCCTCTGCGAGGACGACGTCTGAGGCGGAAAGCGTGGCGATGCCAAAGGCGAGCGGGCTCGGCGACTCGACGCTTATAAGCTTAATATCTATCTCTCCTCTCTTAATGCCCCGCACCACCTCCTGTATGTGGCCGATTTCCAGCTTGTCCTCGATTATCTCCCTGTAGGCCTCCTCGAGGACGGCGAAGCCCTCCAGCCTGTGGGCGTAGGAGAGCAGCATGTCCGCCGAGACCTGCTGCCGCCTCGCGCTCTTCTGGTGGCCCTTATAGTTTCTTAGTATCATGAGGGAGCGGGTGGCGTTGATGCGGAACATCCTTTTCAGGAGCTGGCTCTCCTCCAGGGAGTAGCGCAGAAGCTCCTTTGCCAGGGTCTCGTCGAGCGATTTTAGGTATGATACGATGTCCAGCTTCTTTGAGAGGGGGACGGAAAGGAAGAACCCGTGGTCGCTCACCGATAATGCCACGTTGCTCGTCTTCTCCCTGGAGACGATGTACGCCATTATCCTGCTCAGGCCATCGTTAAAGGGCCTGCCATACAGCGAGTGGAAGTAATAGTATCGGCGATAGTGCTCCCTGTCGAGGTGCTCCTCGATGACGAGCCGCTTCCTTGTAGAGATCGACTCCGCCTTCGCATACTTCGCCTGCTCGTCGAAAAGCTGGTAGATGCTGGCGGCAGAGTTCTCGTCGATGGGATAGCTCTCCAGGAGCCACCTGTATGTGCTGCGATCGCCTGTGCGCTTCGCCATCTGCTCCTTAAAGTCTAAGACGTGGAGCGCCAGGTCGAATGAGAGGGGTAGCCTCTCCGAGTACCAGGAGGGCACGGTGGGGCGGCTAGTCGAGGGGTCTACATAGACCTTGCTGCCCCTCCTGTATAGAAACTCGTAGAACTTGCCGCCGAGCACGAAGACGTCGCCCTTCTGAAGCTTCTCAAGGTACTGCTCGTCGAGGCTTCCCACCCAAACGTGGTCGCCTCTGGTGATGACGTCACACTTGAACTCGTCGGGGATTACGCCGATATTGGTGTAGTATATCATCCTGGCGAGCTTCCCCCGCCTCCCTATCTTGTGCGTCTCCTCGTCATACCATATCTTGCCATAGATGCCCTTCTCCTCCATGCCGGGGAGGCCGCCGGCCAGGTACCTTATGACGCTCATGAAGCCCTCATCGCTTAAGCTGCGATAGCAGTACGAGCGGCGGACGATTTTTTCGGCCTTCTCCACGTCTATGGGCTCGTTGATGGCCATGCCATAGACGTGCTGCGCCAGCACGTCGAGGCAGTTCTCGGGGATGTGCACGGCGTCTATGAACCCCTCCTGCGCCTTCTTGAGCATGACCGCACACTCTATTAGCTCGTCCCTGTCCAGCGCTATCACGCGGCCCTTGACGGTTTGGCCAAGCCTGTGCCCGGCCCTGCCTATCCGCTGTAGCAGCGCTGAGACCGACTTGGGCGACCCGACCTGAATGACCATGTCCAGGTATGGCATGTCGATTCCAAGCTCGAGCGACGTCGAAGTGGTGACGACTTTCGCCTTCCCCGACTTAAGCATGTCCTCGATGCCCAGGCGGCCATCCTTCCCCAGGGAGCCGTGGTGGCAGCCGGAGTTCTCCTCATTATAAAACTCCGGGTAAGCCTTACGCAGGTGATATAAGATACGCTCAGCGCCGCTCCTAGTGTTAGTAAATATGAGCGTATTGTTGTGCTCCTGCACAAGCTCGTGGATCATCTCGTAGAGCCTGCGGTTGACCTCCTGGGGAGGGGTGTTTATGAGGTCGGGGACGGGGCATAGCAGCTTTAGCTCGTAGTCACGGACGAAGCGGGTGTCCACGATGGTGACCTCACGGTCGACGCCGTCCACGTTGCCACCCAGGAACTGCGCTATCTTGTCCAGCGGCTCCACCGTTGCGCTGCATCCTATGCGCACGAACGGGGCCTTCACAATCTCTTCGAGCCTTTCCAGGCATAATGATAAAAATACGCCCCTCTTCGTGTCGGCCATAGAGTGTATCTCGTCCACTATGACCCAGCGTACCGTACGCAGCTTTTCCGAGAACTTCGGGGTATTTAAAAGGATGGCGAGGGTTTCTGGCGTCGTGTTAAGGATGTGAGGCGCTTTCCTTAGCATTGAGGAGCGCTCTTCCGATGCCGTGTCCCCGTGCCTGATTGCGTGCCTTATCAGGGCCTCCTCGCCATAGTACTTGCTTATAGTCGTGAGGGGCTCCTCAAGGTTCTTGTGGATGTCGTTGGCCAGCGACTTTAATGGGGATATATAGATGCAATAGACGCTGTTCTCCAGCCCTTCCTCGGAATTGGCCAGTAAAAATAGCTCGTTGATGATGGCCGTGAAGGCCGAGAGCGTCTTGCCCGAGCCCGTCGGGCTGCATATCAGGACGTTCTTGCCTTCGTGTATAAGGGGAATTGCCAATCGCTGGGGCGGGGTGAAGTAGCCCTTGTTAACCTGTCGTTGAGGCCCAAAAGTATCCACCCACCACTTGCGCACCGAAGGCCTGAAGAGCCCCAGTATCTCCTCATCAGTATACCTTAACGTCGCATAGCTTATGGATGGCGGCCTCGAATGTTCAGCCTTATTTTTCCTTTTTGCTATCATTCGGATATGCCTGTCTTTTACCGATAATCCGGATGCACGTTTAAAAGCTTTCCCCATGCGCCCCGAAGGTATTAAGGGCTCTAAGTTTTAAGAAGCCCACTATGAAGAGTACGAAGACACAAAGGATGAATAAAAAACGGTTCTTCTCCAGGTTTGGGGTGATATTTTTTTGGTATAATGTTGTGGGTGAATCATTAATGCACCCCTCCAATTCTATTCATCCTGATAACAGCCAAAATAAAAGCCCATCCAAAAAAATAGAAAGCCACATACCAAGCTTTCAGACCTCCAGCGGGGGTCTCCGAGGGGTAGGCGAGAGCCCCCCTTCAGGAATAAAAAATCCTTCGTGCTCTTCGTGCTCGTGGTGCGCGTGGTGTGGCCTTATTTAGCCTCAGAAGAACTGCAGGGTGAACTGCTGAGGCGCATTGCCGGCGATGCACGAGTTACACAGGCCCGCAAAAGGGCTCAGGCCACCCGCCGTGTAGAAGCTCGTGGCGAAGGTGTTATCTTCCAAAGCTTGTGAGCTCAATTGAGCGTTCGCAGCCTGATCGGCCGCCACCGGGTTGGCCGCGAAAGCCGACGGGCCTACGAACGGGCCAAAGCCGAAAGGTATGCCGCCGGGGCATCCGGGTATTGGCGGGCATGCAGGGCCGAGCGGCGGAATCCAGCCGGGTGCCGTCCCCCACGAAGACCCGGCAGAAGGGGCAGCATAAGCGTTTGCTATCGCATCCGTCGCGACGCCTGTGCCCAAAGTCGTCAAATCATGCGAGTACGTGTTAAAGACCGTGGGACCACCCCCCAATCCCGGGCCCGCCACTACTGTCAACTGCGGCACGCTAAAAGCGAAAGCGCCCGCTGCAACGCTAGAGATTACGGGCAACATGAAAGCCGCCAAAATCAGGACAAATGCCTTACTGACCTTAATCATTCAACATCCCCTCAATGACATGAGTAACTAAAACGATTAATGATAAATATATTAGTCATACTTCGAGCGAAAACGAGGCAGGTTCGCTCACTTTTTGTGCCTTTCGAAAATCGTTGTTCCCCTGTATGTGATTTTGTATATCCTGTGGTATGGTATGCACGTGCCCGTGTTCAGCTCGAAGCAGAAGCCTTCCAGCTTTGCTATATCCGCCCCGGATACGGCCTTCGAGTCCCCTGGCGCCCCCCTGTGTACATAATAGACTACCGCTTCGCTGATGTTTTCGCCCTCTTTCCATTTGAGGCGGTTAAGGATGTCTCGCGGGCTTGTCATAACGCTTGTTCTGACGTACTCCCACGGCTAGAGCCTGTGGGGTTCTATGGTCGCCATCGTTCTTGACGTTGCCATTTGGGGCGCATCAGTGCTGCCCTCCGACATATCTCTTTCTATGTCGGATTGAGTGACGCCTATCTGACGTTTCGCAATATTGAACGATGCGTTCACGTCGGCGTTCTCTACGTACCCGCAATAGGGGCACTTGAAAGCTTTGCCATTCCTGTTTCCCATATGGCCGCACCTTGAACACGTCTTTGACGTATAGGCTGGCTCGATGTGGGCTACGGCTACTCCTTGCAGCTTGGCCTTGTACCCGATGAACGTTCTCAACTGGTAGAAAGACCAACTGTTCAGGGAGTACCTGAACGACTTTGCTTGTTTCGTTGTTTTGCGGATGCCCTTAAGGTCTTCCATCTTGATTCCGCATCCGGCTTCCTTTGCTATCTCTACGATTTTCCGACTCATCTTGTGGTTTAGGTCACGGACAATACGGCTCTCGCGGTCCTTGATTTTCTTGACCATCCCGTATTTGCCGAGCTTCTGCAACCTTCGCCTGATGTTCTTGTACTTCTTGTGGACATGTTGACACCGCTTGCCGAGCTTCCATATCTTTCCGGTCTGCGGATTGCCTACGACTGCGGCATGTCCGGTGGCGTTCAGGTCTACGCCGATATAGTGCGAAGGCTCTTTGATTTCTACATCAGGGATGCTGACCGATATGTATGCGTATTCACCATCGACTTCTATCTGGTTGACTTTCTCGAAGTCGGGGAACCTGTACGGCAACGAAAGTTTCAAGCATGGCACGTTGATAATATGCTTCGAGTGGTCGGCTTTGATGCCCTGCGACGGCACGATGAGGTTAACATTACGTGCCTTCTTTATGGTCTTGCTGCGACCGTACTTGCGGAGTATCTGGTTCGCTATCATCGACTTCAAGCCGATGTGTTTCACGTCCTTGCTGCTGAAACTCCGATGCTTAACGGCAAAGTCGGCTACCTGCCTCGCCATTCTCAACTCGGTGGAGAAGTCCCGGTCATGCCGAACCTTGTACGTCAATATCATTTGTTCTTCTGCTCCGCGATGTACTTCTTAATCGTATCTTCGCTGATATGGCCGCAAGACTCCACATAGTAGCTCCGAGTCCATAGCGTCGGCAATCTCGATTTCAGGTCGGGGAACTCCTTGCGAAGTTCATGGCTCGAATATCCTTTCATCTGCTGGACTATCCAGTGCGGTGCCGCTGACGGCGGCGCTTTAACGAACAGGCGCAGATGGTCGGGGAGCACCTCAATACTCTCGATGGATACGCCTATCTCGTCGGCTTTCTTGGCAAGAAGCTCTTTAAGTCGCTTCTCCACGTTGCCGACGAGAACTTTCCGCCTGTACTTCGAACACCATACTAAGTGGTAGCCGATGTTGTAGACGGTCGTATTTCCATGAGTCCATCGGTTGCTAACCATTAAAACATTATACGGTTGTCAAGTATATAATCTTTTCCAGTATAGTGAGAAGGATTCAAGGGGCGAATTCATCCCACGGCTAAAGCCGATGAGCTTTCTCCGCCCCATGGCCCCACTATCGTAAAAATTTGTGTTGTGTTGAATTATTAATATGATGGTTGGACAAATGATTAGGGATTGGAAAGTGATGCTCGAGTGGATGGTTAGCAATGGGAAAACAATGGTCGGCCAGATGGTTTTTTATTTGAGGCTGTAGGGGGGGGGGAGCGAAGCTACCCTCCAGCCTCAAATAAAAAACCATCTGTCATTCAACACAGCACATTAACCGAAAAATGTATAAATTCAAAATGCAGCCTATTGTGCCATGAACAATAGATACGCCCCTGGCGAAGAGATATGGGGCCTTGAAGTAAGTCTGGACGTTCATGGCTGTAATGATAGGATAGACAATGCAGAAGCGTTAAAGGAATACGTGATCGAGCTTTGTAGCTTGATTAAGATGAAAAGATATGGGCCTTGCTACGTGGAGCGTTTTGGCGCCCCTGGCACAGCCCTGGAGGGGTTGTCAATGTTCCAGTTCATAGAGACATCCTGTATAAGCGGACATTTCTCACCCTCCACGAGGAGCGCATACATTAATGTTTTTAGCTGCTCGGATTTCGACCCTGAGGCCGTAAAAAAGTTTACAGAAAAATTTTTTGGCGCCCACGATAGCAGGATGCTGGTGAATCCCCGCAAGTAGGGGCTCTCCCTCTTCATTTTTTAAGTGGTAAAGCTACTACCGCAATGATTATTTAAGGACCACACATCTTATCCACTATGATCCGCCTGGCGTATGATAAGGGCACCATTCTCGTGTATGGCAACGTCCGGGTGCCCGGCTCCGTGTGGGATACGAGGGCTGGGGCATATCGCGCGCCGGCTTACTTATACAAAGATATCAGGGCGTACGGGGAGTCCTCCGGGTTCACGTTTCGGGATGACGTTCTAGATTTAGTGCCCTCCCCCGAGCTAAAGATGAGAACGGTTTTACGGGACTACCAGGAGCGGGCGGTATCCGCATGGGACAGGGCCGGGAGGTGGGGGGTGGTCGTCCTGCCGACGGGGGCGGGCAAGACGCATGTTGCCATGAAGGCCATCTCCATGGCTAATCCCGCAATCGTGGTCGTCCCCACCCTTGACCTTCTGGCGCAGTGGAAGGAACGCCTTGAGGATGAGTTTGGCATCGACGTGGGCGTTTATAGCGGCGATGAGCATAGCCTTGGCCCCGTTACGGTGGCTACATACGATACTGCGTACATAAGGGCGGCTGAGCTAGGAAACAGGTTCTTGCTTGCCGTTTTTGACGAGGTACATCATCTGCCATCTACGGGCTATTCGACGATTGCTGAGATGTTCGCCTGCCCGGCCAGGCTGGGCCTGACAGCCACCTATGAGCGGGAAGATGGGCGGCACTCGGAGCTGCCCCGGCTCGTTGGCGGCAAGGTGTTTGAAAAAAGCGTGGAAAGCCTGAAAGGGGAGCATCTTGCGCCCTTTGAGCTTAAAAGGATTTACGTGAGGCTAACTCCGGAGGAAGAGGCACAATACCAAAAAGATATGGAGATTTATAAGAATTACCTAAAAGAGAATCATATAATCCTTCGTACGCCACGTGATTTTGAGAGGCTGGTCATGCGGAGCGGGCGGGATAGGCATGCTAGAGAGGCGATCCTGGCCCGGCACCGTGCGCGGGCGGTCGCGCTCAACTCTTCTTCAAAGCTGGAGGCGCTTGCCGACGTGCTACGGAAGCACTCCGGGGACAAGGTGCTCATCTTCACGGAGCACAACGAGCTCGTATATCGCATCTCGAGGCAATTCCTCATCCCGTTTATAACCTATAAGACCGGAGGGGAGGAGCGTTCCCGCAACCTGGCGGAGTTCAAGGCAGGCAATTACCGGGCGCTGGTCACCTCGAAAGTCCTGGATGAGGGGGTGGACGTCCCCGACGCCAGCGTGGGCATCATCCTGAGCGGCAGCGGCAGCAAGAGGGAGTTCGTCCAGAGGCTGGGCCGCATCTTAAGAAAAAAGGGGGATAAGAAGGCCGTCCTGTACGAGATAATATCGGGCAGCACCAGCGAGGTCAAAACCTCATATAGGCGGCACAGGGGAGTTGATAAGTAGTGCTAAGCGCCGACCTTTTGAGGACGAGGGTGAGGGGAGACCGTATCACGCCCATCTTCGTGGAGATGGAGGATGATAGCCTTTCCCTGGCCGAGGACATCATAAGGGCCTTTACGGACCACACGGGAAGAAAGCTCGGCGAGCTTTACGATATCCTTGAGGAGATGGAGGACCAGGGCTTTGATTACCGGCTTGTCAGAGGGCTTGTGGCGCTGGTGGAGCGAAGGTGTACCTTGAAGGTCGAGTCTTCGGCATCCCCTGAAATGGTCAGGCGTGAGGCCTTTATGGCGGCCGGAGGCCCGGTCCTTACGGATGATGAGCGCCAGAAGGCGATAGCCCGGGTTGCCACGAAGCTGGGGCTTTCCCCTGATGCGGTCGAGGCGTCGATGTTCGCCGACCTTGAGAGCGAGCTGGTCATAGGCGAGCTTTCTCCGCCAAAGCCATTAGACCTCCTAAAGGAGTATAACCTATCGCTGGCCCAGGCCATGCTTTTCAAGGCGACCGAGCTGAGGTTTCGTGCCTCTGCAAAGCATAAGGGTGTATTGAGGGCCGTCAAGCGGCTCGGCCTCATGTATTCGGCTAGCCATGATGGCGATAGGCTTGATATCGCCATAGATGGCCCAATGTCTGCCATCAAGTCTACTGAGCGCTATGGCACCTCGCTTGCGAAGCTTTTGCCCTTCATCGTGGCGTCGCCAGGCTGGAGCGTGGAAGCCTCAATAGTCAGGAAAGACTTCAGCGGCAATCCCAGGCTTTACCGCTTCAGCATGGAAGAGCGGACTCACGGGCACCTTTTCGGGCTGGCATTTAACGAAACGGTGGAGTTTGACAGCGAGCCCGAGGACCGCTTCTACGAGTCGTTCAGGAACGCGGGCACCGGCTGGCAAATAACCAGAGAGCCCGAGCCGCTGATAGCCGGTAAATACCTCTACATACCGGACTTCTTGCTTGAAAAGGATAATACAAAGGTCTACGTGGAAATCGCAGGCTTCTGGACGGCCGAGTACCTTAAGAGAAAGGTAGCAAAGCTAGCTGAGCTAAAGGACGTAAACCTCATCGTGCTGGCAAGCACCCGTGAGTCCTGCGACGCCTTCAAGAAAGTTACAGAAAACGTCATTCTCTTCGACCGAAAGATACCGCTCAGGGAAGTGCTGGACAGGCTAAAGGCATGGGACGAGATAAAAATAGCCGAGGGCGTAAGCAAGCTTGAAAGTGTGGGCCTTAAGCTTAATGGGGATATAGTCCGCCTGGAGGACGTCGCGGCCAGGGCTGGGGTCGGCGTTGATTCAGTAAAACGTTACGCTGAAAGGTGCGAGATTCCCGGGTATAGGCTGGCTGGAGACGACCTGCTTTCTACGGGTGTTATCGATGCCCTTGAAAGGCTGATGCCCGCCACAATGCGCTATTCAGAGGCGTGCGGGCTTATCCGCTCAAAAGGCATAAGGTCGGCAGACCCCGTGCTAAAGATGCTTGGATATACGGTTCAGTGGAGCGGCCTGGATCCAGAAAATGCCATGATCTATAAAAAATCCGAGCCTATTGGCTCGAGCTCTCCAAAAACTTGATGACCTCTATGGTCTCCTGCCCTCCAGTCTCCATGTCCTTGATGGAGACCTTGCCCTCCGCCATCTCCTTCTCGCCGAGGATGAGCACGTGCTTCGCCCCAATGCTGTTGGCGTACCTCATCTGGTTGCTGAAGCTGCGGCTCAGGAGGTCGGTCTCCACGATGTAGCCCCTATCGCGAAGCGCCTGCGCAAGGAAAATGGCCGTCTCCATAAACTTGGGGGACGTGGTTAGAACGAAGTAGTCTGTGGCTATCTTTTCTTCCGGCCACACTCCGGCGCGCCTCATCAGGATTTCGAGGACGGCGTCGCCCATGCCGAATCCGACCGCGGGCATCGGCTCCCCGCCGAAGAGCTCGATGATGTTATCGTAGCGGCCCCCGCCAAATATGGCCCTCAGCTCGCCCTTCGTGTCGTAGCACTCGAACACCGTGCCAGTATAGTAGGCCAGGCCCCGGATGACCGACGGGTCGAGCTCGCAGTACTGCTCCATCCGGTACATGGCCATGAGGTCCGCAAGCCTCTCAAGGCTCTCAAAGCCCTCCAGCGTGGCCTTATTCTCAAGCGATACGAGGCCTTTAAGCCTCTGGAGGGATTCGGCGAGCGGCCCCCGCGAGTCCAGTATGGCTAAAAGCCGGCCCACCTTGAGGTCGTCCAGGCCTGCGGATAAGAGCATATCCTTAAACTCGGGCTCGCTAACCTTATAGCGCTTATCGATGGCCGCAAAGACCGCCCCCTTATTCTCTATGCCCATATCGTCAAGAACGCCATGCATCAGCCTCCTGTCGCTAACCTTAAAGATGAAGTTGCCCTCGAGGCCGAGCTTCAGCATCAATCCTATGCCCACGGCGAGCACCTCGGCGTCCGCCTCGGGGCCGGGCACCCCAAATATGTCCACGTTAAGCTGGTAGAACTCCCTGAGCCTTCCGGCCTGGGGCTCCTCATAGCGCCACATCTTGGGCATCGAAAACCACTTGATGGGCCGCTTCAGGGACTTCTCCCTCTCGACCACCATGCGGGCCACTGTGGGCGTAAGCTCCGGTATCAGGGTGACCTCCCTGTTGCCCCTATCGGCGAAGCTAAAGGTCTGCGTCAATATCTCCTCGCCGCTCTTTATCCTGTACAGCTCGAGGGACTCGACGCTGGGGGCATCGATCTCCCTGAAGCCGTACTTTTGCACCTCCTTGAATATTTTGTCCAGCACCTTACGGCGGGCGGCCATCTCTTCTGGATAGAAGTCTCGAAAACCCCTCAGCGATTGGAATCTCATGAAAACCACTTATGTCGTGTACGAGGCGTTGATGTCTACATACTTGTGAGTCAGGTCGCAGCCCCATGCCGTGGCCTTCGCCCTGCCAAGGCCAAGATTAACGGTGACGTAGAGCGTGTCTCCGCCCATGATGGCCTTGGCCCTGGCCAGCGTGGCCTCATCGCTCCTTGGCATGCCATCCTCCACAAGGGCAACGGCGTCTTTGCCATTCGAAAACGTTAGCGTAACCCTGGCGGGGTCCACGTCGCAGGAAGAGTAGCCAACGGCACAGACAGCCCGGCCCCAGTTGGGGTCCATGCCATATACGGCCGACTTGAATAATGGCGAGCGCACGATAGCCTTGGCCGCCTTCCTCGCATCCTTCAGGCTCCTCGCGCCCTCGACGGTAGCCTCTATGAGCTTTGTCGCCCCCTCGCCATCCCTGGCTATCTGCTTCGCTATCTCCATGCAAACCTTATCCAGGCCCTCCTGAAACTCCTTCATCCCCGGCCTTCCACCCTGCCCGGTGGCTATGAGCGTGACGGTATCGTTAGTGCTCGTGTCCCCGTCCACTACGACCATGTTGTAGCTCTTATCGACTGAGCGCTTGAGGCACCTCTGCAGCTCTTCTCGCGAAATATCCGCATCAGTAAATATAAACGAGAGCATGGTACCCATGTTGGGCTCTATCATGCCCGAGCCCTTGGCGATTGCGCCAATCCTCACGCCACTCTCGAGCTCCACGGCGAAAGACTTGGGCACAAGGTCGGTGGTCATGACCGCCTTATTCGCGGCAAGGCTACACTCCGGCGTGCTGCCAAGCCTCTCAAACACCTCGTCAAAATGCCCTCTTATCCACTGCATGTTTAAGGGCCGTCCGATGACGCCCGTGGATGCCACGCCAATGGTGCTCGGCTCCACGCCAAGGCGCCTTGCAAGCAGGCCCGCCATCTCCCTGGCATCCTTTATCCCCTGCTCATGCGTAAAGGCGTTAGCCCCGCCGCTATTGGCGATTATCCCGTTAAACAGCCTGCCGCTCGACTTCAGGTGCTCCTGCGTTACGAGCACCGGCGCCGCCTTGACCCTATTCAAAGTAAAGACGGCCGCAGCAGGCCCTTTTGCCAGCATGACGGCCAGGCCCATCTTGCCTTCCTTTATGCCATACGCCCTGACGCCCCTGACGGCGCATATGCCACCTTCAACAGCCTTCATTTATGCCTTGTTCCTCCAAGCCCGTGGATGATATCGTCACGGGTGATGATGCCCACCAGCTTCCCATCCTTAAGGACTACCAGCCTATTAACCTTGTGCTTCACCATGAGGGCGGCCGCGTCCTCTATATCATCGTCGGGAGAGGTCCACAGTACGTCCCTCCTCATGATGCTCTCCACCGTCTGCACGCCAGCGTCCTCGACGGACTTCTGCAGCCGCCTCAATTGCATCAACTCCTTAAGCGGTATTTCGAGTAAGACCTCCAGGGGGCTTGGTAGCCAAAGCGTGCCGGATGGCTGGGGAACCGCAAGCAGGCGCATTATATCTGCCTCGGTTACCATGCCGACCACCTTGCCCCCCTCGACGACAGGCAAGCCGCTGATGTCCTTTTCGCTCATCAGCTTTACGACGCTCGCCACGTTGTCGGACGGCTTACAGGTTATGACATCTTTTGTCATCACGTCGGAGACTTTCATAGGATCCCTCATGGTGGAAGCCCGCTCATCCATATTCCCGTCCTCTCATCCAGCCCATACATTATATTCATATTCTGGATGGCCTGGCCGGCCGCCCCCTTCACCATGTTGTCTATGGCCGAGACCACGACTATGCGGTCGGTGCCCTCGTCTACCTCGAAAGAGATGTCGCAAAAGTTGGAGCCCCTCACGTTGGCGAGGGATGGCTTGTTCATGCGGACGAAGGGCTTATCGGCGTAGAACTCCTCGTAGATGGATTGCACTTCTTCCGTAGCCATAGGCCGGTTCACGAACACGTGGGCGGTGGTCAATATGCCCCTCACCGAGGGTATGACGTGTGGCGTAAAGCTGAACCTCGCGTTGGGGCTTAGCGCTCCCAGCTCCTGCTCTATCTCCGCCTTGTGGCGGTGGGTAGTAATGTTATAGGCCCTGATATTCTCGGCCACGTTGGGGTAGTGGGTGGTCTCGCTGGGCTCCTGGCCCGCCCCTGAGATACCCGATTTTGAGTCGAACACTATCCTCTCCACGACGCCAGCCCTGACCAGCGGTGCGCCAGCAAGTATCGCTCCCGTGGGATAGCAGCCGGGATTGCCAACTACGGTAGCGTTCTTTATCTCTTCAGCGTGAAGCTCCGGCAGGCCATAGACGTTCGGCCTGGGGTCAAGGTGCTTCTTTTTATACACCCTTTCAAAAACCTCTGCAGGAAGCCTATAATCGGCGCTCAGGTCGATTACGCGCAGCCCGGCGTCCACCAGGCCGGGCACCACGCTCATCGCAGCGCCATGCGGCACAGCCGTAAAGACGACATCACACTTATCCCCTATCGCCGCCGGGTCTAAATCCTCAAACCTCAAGTCCATTAAACCTTTCAGGTTGGGGTGTATTGCCTCTAGAGGCTTTCCAGCCTGGCTCCTGGACGTCACTACCGTCACCTCTGCCATGGGGTGCATGCACAGGAGCCTGAGCAGTTCGCCACCGGTATAGCCGGTGCCGCCGATAATGCCTACTCTTATCATGTATGACTCCACCAATGAGATTAGCAATCACTTTCTTTTATCTTTTGCCTGATGTGCCGGCTTGACGCGTATGGGGACGGGTCGCATTTAGTGATGCGCACCACCTTTGCTTTCAGCCCCCTCTCGGCCAGTTGCCTTTGTAGCTGTTCCTCATCCCAGTGCTGGTTGAAGCCCAGCGCTATTATATCAGGGCATATCTCCCGTATGGGCGCGAACATGTCCTCCTCGCTGCCCAGCATGGCGTGGTCGACGCACTTTAGTGCCCGCACCATGAATAGCCTCTGGCCTTCGGGGATGAGCGGCTTTCGCTTATGCTTTATCGTGCTATCCCTTGCCACGATTACGTATAATTCGTCGCCCAGCCTCCTCGCCTCATTTAAATAAAGAACGTGGCCCGGGTGTAGGATGTCAAACGTGCCGGTGGCGACCACCCTGGTCATCCTCACGCCTCCACCACTGGCAGGTTCACTCGCTCGCCCGATGGGCTATAGCATGCCCAGTCCATCTCCGTGTATGGATAGGCGACGATTATATTATAATAGCCCTTGGCGCCGAACATGCATATATCCGCTTCAGAAAACCTAAGGTCATGCACGGGATGGCTATGGACCGATCCCACTATTGAGATGTCCAGGGGCATCATGTCGAGCAGCATGCGCGCCGAGCCCTCGTCCGAGGTGGTGCCCGGCACCAGCAATACCTCTGTAATAAGGCGGCCATCCGACCGCAACAGCCCCGCGAACTCTTTTGGGTGGGTGGACTTGCACGCCTCAAGTATAAGCCTTAAAGCGTCTCTAGCAATCCCGGCCACCCTTTTACTGTATCCCATGTTAATCACATTATAACGGGGTTTTACGACTATCTACTTTTCGTAGCTATGGCCACCTTTAATGGTTAATTGTTAAAAGGGAAAGTTTATGTATATTTAGTTCATTTATAATTAATGTAAGATTAATAAGGGGCTGGATTGGAATGGATAGCTTGTTTATCGTAGATGATAACATCGAGCTGCTCTGCCTGTATAGGAAGGTTCTCTCTATTTGCGGTAAGTATGATATTGCGGGCATGGCGGGTAGCGGACGGGATGCCATCGATAAGTATAAAAAGATGGCGAAGAGGCCTGATTTGGTTTTAATGGACGTGAACATGCCCGACATTGACGGAATAACGGTGGCGAAGGAGATCCGGCGATACGATAGCGATGCCAGGATTATGCTCATCACAGCAGAGCTTATAAGTAACTCGGACCTGCCTTCCGAGATATCTGACGTGCCCATCCTGAGGAAGCCGTTTTCCATAGGGGATTTTATGTACGCCATAGGGAGGGCGCTCAATGGAAAGAAGGGCACTCATATTTTTTAGACACTTTAATTATGTGTGCACGTAATATTATCGATTATGAGGCTCTCCGACCAATTCGTGGACCCCTCGTCGTATGGGCGATACAACTTTTCGGGCATTCCTGGCACCATTCTTTCAGCCCTTACCCCTGAGGTTCCGGAGAGTTCGCTGCCCGAGGATGCGTTGGGCGGCCTTAAAAAGAAATATGAAAAGGTAGTCCTCTTCCTGGTAGACGGCCTGGGGTGGGACACTTTCAAGGAAATGTCAACAAAATCTAAGCACCTTGAGAGCCTACGTAGCCGGGGTAACGCCATAAGGCTAGCGACCCAGTTCCCCTCGACGACGGCCTGCAATATTACCACTATGAGCACGGCCCTGGGCGTGGCCCGGCATGGCATCTATGAATGGCTCTACTATGAGCCTAAGGCCGGGGAGATAATAGCCCCTCTCCTGTATTCTTTCGGGCCGAATATCAAGGAGAGGGATTCCCTGAAAGCAAACGAGGATATCCGCCCTGAAGACATCTATCCATGCCAGACCATCTATGAAATGCTTAAAGCGCACGGCGTTAAAAGCTATGCCTTTCAGGATAAGGAGTATGCATTCTCTCCTTATACAAACGTAGTTTTTAATGGCGCCTGGCGCTATGGCTATATGACGCTTGCGGATGGGCTGGCGAACCTTGCCGGCTCAGTCCGCGAAGAGCCTGGGAAAGCCTATTATTACTTTTATTTCGATAAACTCGATTCGCTATCCCACGTTTATGGGCCTTCCTCGAAAGAGATGTATGCAGAGCTAGAAGCGTTCTTAATTTTAATGGAGCGCATATTCCTGGACAGGGTCAAGGATGCTGCCTCTAGCACGCTTTTCATCTTAACGGCTGACCACGGGCAGACGTCTATAGACCCTGGTAGCTGCGTTTACATTAACAAAGCCTTCCCCAGGATTGCCAATTATATTAAGAAGTCCAGAAGCGGGCGCCTGCTGGCCCCTGCAGGGTCATGCAGGGACATGTTTCTATATATAAAAGATGACATGGTGGATGAGGCGATACGCCTGCTCGGGGATGGGCTACGGGATAAGGCGCTCGTAGTAAATACGGAGTCTCTAGTCGAGAACGGCTACTTTGGCGAAAAGCGGATATCGGAAAAGCTGGCGGAAAGGCTCGGAAATGTCGTGGTGCTGCCATATGAGGGCCACAGCGTATGGTGGTATGAAAAGAACCTGTTCGAGATAAAATTCTTCGGGCACCACGGCGGCCTCACAAGGCAAGAAATGGAGATACCGTTCCTGGCCTGGGAGCTATGACTTGATAAAAAGTTATATATCGCCCTATGTATAGCATATGCTGGTCTTAACATGCTGGAACTCAAGTTCGTGAGAAACAACCCGGAAGCCGTGAGGGAGGCGCTGAGAAAGAGGCGGGCGAGCACAGAGCCGCTCGACAGGCTTCTCGAATACGATAGGGCCTGGAGAGAAGCCCTGAAAGAGGGGGATGCGCTGAAGCACCAGCGTAACGTGGTGTCCCTCGAGATAGCGAAGCTCAAGAAGGAGAATAAGGATGCGAGCGCGAAGATTGAGGAGATGCGCGCCATCTCCGACCGCATCAAGGCGATAGACGAGCGGTTAAGGGAATACGAGTCCAGGATGCAGGACCTCTTGCTGAATATACCTAATATTCCGAGTAGTACTACTCCATTGGGCAAGGATGAGACCGAGAACGTCGTGGTCAGGACGTGGGGGGAGCCAAGGGAGTTTACCTTCGTGCCTAAAAACCACTGGGATATTGGCGAGGAATTAGACATATTGGACTTCAAGAGGGCTGTTAAGATATCCGGTGAGGGCTTCGTGGTGTACAAGGGCCTGGGCGCGTTGCTGGAGCGGGCTTTGATAAACTTCATGCTGGACGTACATATAAGGCAGGGCTACACAGAGGTGTTCCCCCCGGTTCTCATGAATGAGCGGGCGATGATTGGCACCGGCCAGCTTCCCAAGTTTAGGGAGGACATGTACGCCTGCACGGATGGGTTCTACCTGGCGCCCACGGCGGAGGTGCCCGTGACAAACCTTTTTATGGACGAGTATATAGAGAGCCTGCCCGTTTACCTGACCGCCTATACGGCCTGCTTCAGGCGGGAGGCTGGCAAGCATGGGCAGGATACGAGGGGCATAATCCGCCAGCACCAGTTCGACAAGGTGGAGCTTGTAAAGTTTACGACGCCCGAAACCTCGTATGAGGAGCACGAAAAGCTGACCAGGGATGCTGAGGAGATACTACAACTTTTAAAGCTGCCCTACCGTGTCATAAACCTGTGCACCGGAGACCTGGGCTTCTCCGCGGCAAAGACATACGATATCGAGGTTTGGGTCCCTGCGCAGGGCAAGTATCGGGAGATCTCTTCGTGCTCCAACTTTGAGAGCTACCAGGCCAGGAGGGCTAACATCCGTTACCGCACGCCCGAAGGGCCGAGGTTCGTCCACACTCTGAACGGCTCTGGCCTGGCAGTGGGGCGCACCGTGGTCGCCATCCTCGAGAACTACCAGCGTGAGGATGGCAGCGTGGAGATACCAGAGGCTTTAAGGCCCTACATGCATGGCATCACCGAGATAACGAAGGATGTAAGCTAGATGGTGATGGTCGGTTAGATGATTTTTTATGTTATAACAATGCTCGGTTAGATGATTTTTAATATGAAAGCAATGCTCGGTTAGATGATTTTTAATATGAAAGCAATGTTCGGTTAGATGATTTTTAATATGAAAGTAATGCTCGGTTAGATGATTTTTAATATGAAAGCACTGCTCGGTTAGATGATTTTTAATATGAAAGCACTGCTCGGTTAGATGATTTTTAATATGAAAGCAATGGTCGGTTAGAATATTTTTCTTTTTCTGAGGCTGAAGGGGGGCTTCGCTTTGCTTCGCCCCCCTCGCGGACCCCCCGAGCTTGTTTTGCCCCGAAGGGGCAAACGAACAACAAGCCCGACCATGGGTTGGCGACAAAAAAGTTATTTTATTTGACGAGACTTTGTAGGGGTTAGCGTCGCTAAGCCAATGGTTCCTCTTCTTATTAGTTTGCCCGAAAGGGCAAACGAACATGGGGGTCCACGAGGGGTGCGCCGCGCGGAGCGCTCAAGTAAAAAGCAAAGCGAAGCCCCCCTTCAGTCACTAGAAGTAGAAGATGTGGTGTTTAACCATCCATTAACGAATAATAAAAACCCCCTTCAGTCACTAGAAGTAGAAGATGTGGTGTTTAACCATCCATTAACGAATAATAAAAACCCCCTTCAGTCACTAGAAGTAGAAGATGTGGTGTTTAACCATCCAGTATCTCATAGAACCCCCATTCAGTCTTAGTAAAAGAGGATGTGACGTCTAACCATCCGTTATATAGTTGACACCATAAAGAACTTTCTTTATACATGAAAAGCCACCATAACTATTATGCAAAAGATCGTGCTCACGCCCATCGGCTACGTTCGCAACGCAAACAAGGTTGATACGCCGTCTCAGGAGCTACAGGCCTCGACGTCGGAGATAATAGTCGAGGAAAAGTACGCGGACGGCCTGATGGGACTGGAAAAAAACGAGATGATAACAGTGATATTCTACTTCCACCTGGTAGATAGGTATGAGCTGAAGCTCCACCCTCGAGGAGACCCATCGAGGCCGATAACCGGGGTATTTAATACGAGAAGCCAGTTCCGGCCCAACCCAATCGGGGTCACGGTGGTAAGGTTAAAGTCGATTGAAGGCAATAAGCTGGTGGTCGAGGGGCTGGACGCAGTGGACGGCACGCCCGTGCTGGACATCAAGCCCCACGTGCTCACTTTTGACGAGGGTGCTAAGGCCGATGATACTGGGAAAGACAGAGCTTGAAAAGATGATGGATAGCCTGGCCGTAGATGCCATAGATATAAAGGCCCAGCTACAGGTTAACGGATTCGAGCTTACGGCGGGCAAAGTCGAATCTTTTGAAGGCGCGGGCCGAATAGGGTTTACAAATGAGGAAAGGTCCCTGCCTACGACTAAGCCCCTGGAGTGGGGCAGCGACGGCTGGCTATTCCTGAAGCCGGGCTGCTACAAGGTCACGTTCAACGAGGCCGTGTCCATCCCGAAGGATGCTTGCGCCATAGGCCTTCCTCGCTCCAGCCTTTTGAGGATGGGCGTGAGCATCCATACGGCCGTGTGGGACGCGGGCTATAGGGGGCGAAGCGAGGCCCTTCTGGTCGTATACAACGAGGACGGCTTTTACATCAAGAAGGGTGCCAGAATATTGCAGTTGCTCTTCATGAGGCTCACGTCGCCACAGGAAGGCTACAATGGGCGCTATATGGGCGAAAACCTCTAGAGCCCGGACCTCATGGCCTTTAGCTTATTTACGACCTCCGCAGCGGGCAGCACGTCTTCCAGCCCTGTGATGAGCCGCTTATAGCGCACCACCCCGGCCTTATCGATTAAGAATAGCGTTATAAACGCCGTGCCGTTCTCGACATCGTAGACGTCATACATGTCGATTATGCGGTGGTCGGGGTCGCTGATGATTTTATAGGGAAGGTGCAGGTCCACGGCCATGTCCTTGGCCTCATCCAGGCTATCCGTGCTTATGGCGGCGACCTCAGCATACTCCTTTATTCGGGGGTACTCGGACTTAAGGTCCAAAAGCTCTTCCCTACAGGTGGCGCACCAGTGGCCCCTGTAAAAGAACAAGACGAGGCTGCTCATGCCAAGGCAAGCCCTCGTGTCAAACTTATCCCCCCTCACCTCCAGGGCGCTGAACATCGGCGCCATGCCCCCCTCCCTCACTTTTCCCGGCATAGACCTGTACATATGACCGCTATATAATAGAGCCTGGTAAAAAGCATATCCTGAGAATAGAGCAGAAATCATGGCCGCCTAGATACGCTGGTTCGGGTGCCATGCACGGTCCTCCCTGAGGGCGTCCATGACAAGGGCGTAGACGCCTACGAGAGAGTAGGCGCAGATGATGAACGGCCTCACGAAGATGGATAGCGCCATGTCAAGCACGCTTCCCCGGCCCTCGCAAAAGTCCACTATGCTCTCGGCTGCGAAAAGGACGGAGAGCGGCGCGACGCATATGAACAAAACCATGGGAGTCAACACGTCCATGTAGAGCATGAAGCCGACGAAGCCCATGAACACCACGCTAAATAATATTCCAGTCGTGCCAAGCGAGTAAAGCAGGAATGCCTTTACGCTCCTTCCGCTTGCATTTGAGGAGCTGGCCTTCACGTACTTTTTTAGGACGCTAATGCCGCCCCAGGTCCAGCGGACCCGCTGGTGCCACCAGTCGCGCACGGTGATGGCGGGCTGCTCATAGCTTTTTATGGAGTAGTCAACCTTCATGGGATAGTTGCCGCATACGAGCTTCATGCCGAGGTCGCAGTCCTCGGTTAGCGAGGACTCGTCAAATCCCCCTATCGCCTCCAGCACCTCCTTCCGTATGAAAAGGTTTGAGCCGTAAACCATGTGCCGGCCGGTGAAAAGCTGTGAGACGTACCTGGAAAAGTTGTTGAATACTGCGCACTCGTTCCCTACGAGCGCCGTGAACCAGTTATAGTTGACGTCGCGAATGATGACCTTGCCACCCAGGCAGGCGAGCTTTTCGTCGGAGGCGAACTGCGCCGAGGCGCGCAGCAGGGCATCCTTAGCGACCACATGATCGGCGTCATATATGCCGATGATGGTTCCCGATGCCTCCTTCAGGCAACTATTTATGGCCCCCGCCTTGGTGCCCCTATGCCCATCCTTATTTGGGATCGCCTTTACGTTTTCGTATTTTTCCGCCAGGCGCCTGGCCAGGAGCGGCGTCGAGTCGGTGCACCTCGGCGGCGGCTCGTATGCGATGATGACCTCGAGCTTATTCTTGCAGTAATCGGCCGACATGATGCTCTCCACGCACCTGGCGATGGTCCGCTCCTCGTTGAGGGCGGGGATGATTATTGTCATAGGAAGCACCTCGTCATCCTTGAGCTTCGGGGGGTCCTGAAGACTGCATTGCCTCACGAACCTATAGGTAAAGTAGGCGGTAACTATGGTCAGCGCTCCGATGGAGATGGCCAGCACGTATGGGAGCCATTCGCTGAGGAGCGTGCGGTTCGCCCATGAGGCGAGACAGACGGCTGAGTAGGCCACGCTGCCGGCGGCGGCGCCCATGGCGAAAAGGGCTAGCACGACGCAGGCGAAGACGAGCTTATTTTTCATGCTATCGACCGTAGACACCGTTATACTATTTAGTTACAATGGTATATAATGGCCACAGGATAAGATATTTAATATTACGGCTATATGGCATATACACAGAGGATAGCACTCGAAGCATTTAACCCCCGGTATACAAGTATTTCTACCATAAAAGCTAACATGTAGGTAAATACGGTATGCTCCATTATAGAGGTCTTGAAATTGAGTCCACCAGATCACGATGAAACACAGGGCCAGGAAGAGAAGGTCATGAGCGCCGTCCTCAATATAGCCAAGAGCATATCGAGGAGGGGCGAGGGAGGGCTGATCATAATCGCCGACCGTGATGAGGTGGAGGGGCTATACGAGACACACTATCCGCAGATAACGTCCCGGTCGCTTCTGACGGAGCAGGGCATGAACGTCGTAGTAGAGAAGCTCGCCACCATTGACGGGGCTGTAATAATCACCCCGGTGGGGGAGCTGATAGCCTTCGGGGCCAGGGTCCTGAAGTCCACGACCATTCCTGGTTTCGGCACAAGGCACGCCGCTGCCGCGGGAATAACCGAGAGCCTGCCCAACGCCACGGCTATCCTCATCTCCGAGGAGTCGAGCCTCATAAAGATATTCCAGAAGGGCAACATCGTCATAGAGATGGACGCGGCGGAGATAAACCCCAACGTTATGGAGAAGGTAGTGTCATTCCTCACCAGGAACGACATGGCGCTCCTCGTCGCGACTGGCCTATCGCTTGCGGTGCAGGTCCCCTATTACGACATTATTCTCGTCGGCGGGTCCTATCTTATAGTCAAGGCCATATTCGAGGTCACATCATCAGTACTCATGGGAAAGGCGGATAAGGAAAAAGCCTGATCACTGGAATATCTTGAAGGTCGTATGCTTGTTTGCCAGGAAGTTCCATACGAACACCATAAATGTTACGATGACCCGCGAGGCCATGAGCGCCAGGTCTGACGAGCTCGAGAATATGTAGTGCACGAAGGCGAACAGGAGCGCCTCGTTCAGGCCGAGGCCTATCAGCGCCACGAAGGCGAATGATAGGAACTGGAAGTGGACCTTTTTATACTTGTTATTGAACGTGAAATGCTTGTTCAGGAAAAAGTTGATGACCATGCCCACGAAGTATGATACGGCCACGGCGTACATGTAAAAGATGTCGGCCAGCCCGATGAGGGCGTAAAACACGAGCCAGTCGGCGGCGGTGCCGATAACACCTACGCCCATGTACTTGAAAAACTTCATGTAGTCCTTGTAGATGCCCGACATCAGCGAGTCTATCCTGGTTAAGGTTTCCTTCACAGCCACACCACTCTATGCCATTTCCGCGAAGTTCTTGAGCATCCGCAGGCCTGTTTCCCCGCTCTTCTCCGGGTGGAACTGGGTGCCAACGACGTTGTCCTCGGCCACGATTGCAGTGAAATCTCCACCATAATCAGTGGCCGCCACGGTGCTTTCCCCTACGGGGGCTCGATAGGAGTGCACGAAATAGACGTATGAGCCGTCCTTTATGCCGTTAAGCAAGCGGTGCCGCTTCTTTATGGACAGCGAGTTCCAGCCCATGTGCGGAACCTTCAGGCTTTCCGGAAACCTGGCTATGCGGCCCTTGACGAGGCCAAGGCCCTTATGCTGCCCGCCCTCCTCGCTTTCCTCGTATAGCATTTGCATGCCAAGGCAGATGCCCAGCAAGGGTACGCCTTCCCGCGCTCTTTCCAGAATGACGCCCTTGAGGGGCGCTATCTGCCCCATGCCGCTCTCGAACGCTCCCACGCCAGGGAGAACGATGGCGTCTGCGGAGTCTATTTCAGAGGGGTCGTTCGTGACCTTCGAGCGCGCCCCCACATACGCCAGGCCTTTCTCCACGCTACGGAGGTTGCCGACCCCATAGTCTATGATCGCTATCACTACGCTTCCCTCCTGAACTTGATGAGCGGGCACTTCTCGATGCACTCGCCGCACGAGGTGCAGGCCTCGCTGACCGTTACTCTGTGGCCCTCTTTGGTTATAGCGTTTATGGGACACGCCCCCACGCATACGCCGCAGCCCACGCATAGCATGCCCCTGCGTATGGACTTTTCGGCTAAAGACATTAGCCCGGAGGCTTTTTCTTTATCCTGTGCCCTTGCGACCACGGTGCCCGTGGCATAGGCCTGGACGCTTCCCCCAGTTCTGGAAACGTAGAGCATGCCATCGGCTTCTTTAACGTTCCCAACAGGCCTCATGTATGGCCGGATGCGCTCCAGGTCGAGGGGCACGTTGAAGCTCCCCTCGGCGGTGGCCGACCCGTCCTTACAGGGCCTGTACCCGGATACCATGGAGAAGCTGAGCGGCTCTTCGCGTGCCTCTGGCTTTTTAAGCTCGATGCCCAGCGTTTTTCTTAATTCCTCCCATTTATTTGGAAGCCTCTTCCACCTCCACAGCCCATATTTCACGTACTCTGGAGGGTATCCCGCCTTTTTGCCGTAATCGATGAGGAATCCTTCCCATCGTTTCCACATATCCGGGTAATTTGCCTTCACGAACTCGTAGTCTGCAAGGCTGGCGCTCGGGCATAGCCAGCAGCCAATCCGGTCAAAGCCCCTCTCGTATAAAGGATTATAGGGCGCGTTCTCTTTGAACAGGTACAGCCAGATGTGAAGGGCTGTCCAGTGCTGTATCGGGGAAGCGCTTATCTGGTTCCCGACCCAGGGGTTCTGCCATACACGCTGGCTCTTCGCCCGCACCTCGGACTCGTAGCGACGCTGGCCTATAAACGTTAAGCACCCATCCGCATAGCTATTCTCGATCAGGCTGGTGATGGGGCCAAGCTTGCACACCTTGCAGCACCACCTGGCCTCCACCGATGGCGGGCCGAAGCGGGGCGCGGCGTCCCAGAAAGACTCCGCCTCGGCCTTCTTTAGCTTTAGCCCATATTTCTTGACCACGTCGTAGACGTTTTGCGTCGTCTCAGCAAACTCCAGGCCTGTATTAACGTAAAGCACCTCGAAGTCGGGCACTGCCTTCTTTACCAGTAGGAGGGTGGCCAGGCTGTCCTTGCCGCCCGAGTAGGACACGGTCACGGGCAGCCCGTACTGTCCGGCTACCCTTTTTATGAAGCCAAGCGCCTCCCCCTCGACGCTCATTAAGTATTCGCGGTTGGCGTCGATGGCGTCCTGCCACGTCTGGCCGCCTTTGAGCACGGGCGCATCGTCGTAGCCGTTCCACCTCACCTTGACGGCGACGCCTTTTTTTCTCTCCCGCATGTCGGCTCCCGTCATCTTGGCCCTTCCCACGGCGATGGGCCGCCCCTCTAAAAAAACGATGACCTCATCGTCAATCTTAATATCTTCATCGCAGTCCACAACGCCCGGCCCGAGCAGGTTTGAGCTGCCCAATAGGGGCTTCTCAGCGCCCTTATCCGCTATTACGAACCCCCTCGTTACTTTCATCTGCTTCGCCGCGAAGGTCCGGGGCATGAACGTCCACTTCAGCCTAAAAGGATCAAACCTGACCGCCCCGAGCATCCTTCCGTCCACGAAGACCTCGTCCAGCCGGTCCTCATAGGGCGCCTTGTTCAAGACGACCAGTTTATCCCTTGGAATTAAATCGGGATGGCCAAAGCTATCCTCTATGGCCTTGTTTATTAGTTCGACATCGAAGGGGAAAGCGGGGCGGACGTCGCCGGGGGGCGTGCAGTCTACGTATCGCGTCGGCGACCCGCAGCGTGAGCACTTCTTGCCCAGCACCGGCACATTACAGGAATCACACCAGTGAAGCACCAGCTTCCCCAGGTACACTTGACGGCTCATGACGCGGAGAAATGGAGCGTACTTATTATAAGAACTTTTATGCTAATACTAAAGCATGCTCGTGACTTTTGCAGATGATGGTAAACGTATCGAGCTATTTTTGGGAGGTATATTGGAGGTCCGCCTGCCCGAGAGCCAGGTATCGGGCTATATGTGGCAATATGACGAGAAAGGCTGCCCTTACTTGCGATTATTCGAGAGCATTTACGTCGAAAGAGGGCCTGCAAGGTTTACCGGGCAGGGGGAGCGGTCATGGTTCTTTACCGCAAAAGAGATGGGCGAATGCACGCTCACCTTCAGCCTTATAAGGCCATGGTCCAATCCTAAGCCGGAGTACAGGCTTATCGTAAAGATAAAATAGCCGATGGCAGTAAAATATATATAGAAGTGTAACCACATAATACCTGAAATTTCCAATTGCTATAAGGAGGTTTGTAATTTGGCACAACAAGCACAAGCAGGCCAACCGATTATAATCTTGAAGGAAGGCTCCACAAGGACTAGGGGCCGAGACGCTCAAGGAATGAACCTCATGGCCGCGAGGGCCGTGGCCGAGGCGGTCAGGACCACGCTGGGTCCAAAGGGCATGGACAAGATGCTCATCGACTCCCTCGGCGATGTTGTGATAACAAACGATGGCGTTACCATATTAAAGGAAATGGACATTGAGCACCCGGCGGCAAAGATGATCGTCGAGATCGCCAAGACCCAGGACGACGAGGTAGGCGACGGCACGACGACGGCAGTAGTCCTAGCCGGCGAGCTGCTCAAGAGGTCTGAGAACCTGCTGGACCAGGACGTCCACCCGACCGTCATAGCGGCGGGCTACAGGGCGGCGGCCGCCAAGGCCAGGGAAATCCTGGACACGCTTGCATACCCCGTCACCCTCAAGGATGATGCCCTGCTCAAGCAGTTCGCCATCACGGCGATGACCGGCAAGGGCGCCGAGGCCGTGGGCGAAAAGCTGGCAGACCTGTGCGTGAAGGCGGTGAAGGCGGTCGTCGACGAGAACGGCAAGGTAGACGTCGACGACATCAAGGTCGAGAAGAAGGTCGGAGGCACCATAGGCGACTCCGAGATGATCCAGGGCCTTGTGATCGACAAGGAGAGGATCCACCCGAACATGCCGAAGACCGTCAAGAACGCCAGGATAGCGCTGCTCGACTGCCCGCTCGAGATAGAGAAGACCGAGATAGACGCCAAGATTGAGATAACGAGCCCTGACCAGCTCCAGAGCTTCCTGGACCAGGAAGAGAAGATGCTGAAGGGCATGGTGGACAAGATTAAGGCCACTGGCGCCAACGTCGTGTTCTGCCAGAAGGGCGTCGACGACCTGGTGCAGCACTACCTGGCCAAGAACGGCATCTTAGCGGCCAGGCGCGTCAAGGAGTCTGACCTCAAGAAGCTGGCCAAGGCCACCGGAGCCAGGGTTAGCACCAGCATTGACGAGCTCACCAAGGATGACCTGGGCGTGGCTGGCCTCGTGGAGGAGCGCAAGATTGGCGACGAGAACATGATATTCGTCGAGCAGTGCAAGGACCCGAAGGCCGTCAGCCTCATACTCCGCGGCGGAACCGAGCACGTCGTGGACGAGCTCGAGAGGGCCGTGCATGATGCGCTACGCGTTGTTGGCGTGGTAGTCGAAGACAAGAAGTACGTGGCAGGCGGAGGCGCTACCGAGGTGGAGCTGGCGCTGCGCCTGAAGGAGTTCGCCTCAACAGTGGGCGGCAGGGAGCAGCTCGCCATCGAGGCGTTCGCCGAGTCCATGGAGATAATCCCGAGGACGCTCGCCGAGAACGCCGGCCTGGACCCGATTGACACCCTCGTTGACCTGAGGAGCAAGCACGAGGGCAAGAAGGCGGATGGCAAGAACTTTGGCATCAACGTCTTCACGGGTGAGGCCGTGGACATGAAGAAGGCCGGAGTCGTCGAGCCGCTGCGCGTCAAGACTCAGGCAATTAGCGGCGCATCCGAGGCTGCCATCATGATCCTAAGGATTGATGACGTCATCGCCGCGAGCAAGCTGTCCAGCGGCAAGGGCGGCGCTCCGGGCGCGGGCGGCGCCGGCGGCATGGGCGAAATGGGCGAAATGGGCATGTAAGCTTAGCTTACATTCCTTTTCTTTTTCTTTTCAACCGCTTATTCGTGCTGGCCTGGCGATATAGCCGCATTATTGGTCACGGCCGTCATCAAGGCCTTAAAATGGTCTACAAAAAAACCGTAAAATTCCGTACATTTAACCTTATAGATTTTTAACGAGACATCGCGTTCTCCCATTTGTGGTTATATGGATGACGAAAAGATACATGGCTTACTGACACCGGACAACTGTGCTTTACTGCTGATCGACCATGAACCTCAGATGGCCTTTGCGGTAAAGAATATAGACGTGCAGATGCTCATCAACAACGTCGTCGGGCTCGCAAAGGCGGCCAGGGTTTTCAAGGTCCCGACTATCATTACGACGGTCTCTGCCGAGACTTTTAGCGGGCCCATATTTTCATGGCTGCGCGACGTCTTTCCCGGCGTGAGGCCCATCGACCGTGAGTCGATCAATGCGTGGGACGATAAGAATTTCGTCACGGCGGTCAAAAGGACGGGACGCAGCAAACTAATATTCTCAGGGCTCTGGACGGAGCTATGCGTGGGGATGCCGGCCATCTCTGCGATGGAGGAGGGCTACGAGGCCTATGTCGTGGCAGACGCTTGCGGCGACGTGAGCGAAACGGCCCAGGAGATGGCCATGTGGCGCATGGTGCAGGCGGGCGCCGTACCGGTGACGTGGATGCAGGTGCTGCTCGAACTGCAGCGGAGCTGGGCGAATAAGGCGACCTACGACGCCGTACTGAGGATCGCCGAGGAACACGGCGGGACATACGGCCAGGGCATCCAGTATGCAAGAAGGTTTCTGTGGGGACAGCAAGAAGAGGCGGCGTCCATGCGGTGAATAAAATTAGAACTTTTTGCCCCTGACCCTCTCGATGTCGAAGACGGCTGTCTTGGCGACGTGCATGACGGCGAACGTGCCCGCCTGTATCGGGTCGGTCACGACAAGGTCAGCGTAGTCGGGAACGCTGCCGGCCATATTCAATGAAATCACGGGGATGCCCTCCTCACGAAGCTTCTTGACCTCCTCGGAGATGCTGCCGCCCATTATGGACCCCGCCAGCACCAGGATCTGCGCCCTATGCAACCGCTTCACGGCTTCGACGGCATCCGCCAGGGCATCCTCGCCCACCAGGGGTATAGTGTCAACGCTGATGCGCTCCCCCCGAATGTTATGGCGGTCGGCCTCGTTAATCGCCCCCATCGCGACCTGGGCGACCTGCGCCCCGCCGCCTATGATTATCACCCTGGACCCATAAATGCGGTCGAGGGGCGGGTGGAGCGTCACCTCCTGCACCATGGGCAGCTTTTCAAGGGCTTTTACCAGGTCGTCGATGTCCTTGACGTTCTCGACTTCCATGTAGACGCTGGACATGCCCTCTCTCTTGCCCTTATCCACGATGAACTGCTGCGTGTACGTGATGTTCCCGCCGTGCTTGGCGACCATGCCGGCGATGTCCCTTAGCACGCCTGGCTTGTCCTTGCAGAACATGTTGAGTGCCGTCTTGCCCGTCGATATGGCGCTCCGCGAGTATATCAGCTCATACTCGTTGACGTAGTTATCGATATACAATACCTTTTCCGTCTTGACTATCTTCAGCTCCCAGCCGTCCTTATCGTAGACGTCGAGGGTCCACCCCTTATCGTTCGGGTCTACGTCCTCCAGCATGTCTGTCAGCAGAGACGACGGGAGCACGATGGCGTGCTCGGGCTTTTCACAGATAAGCACGAGATGCTTAATCGTGGGGTTATAAAGGAACTCGTTGGGTATTGAGAAGTAATAGTGGCCGTCCTTATTCTTGCTGTAGCGTAGCACGAGGAGATACTGCCCATTCACCCTGTAGACGTGCTGTAGGCCTGAAATGTAGTATTCCTTGAGCTCGCAGCTCTGCTCTATCTTATCGATGACGGCTTCTATTGCCTGTTTCATCTCCTGGGAATTGTACCTGTAGCCCATCTTAGACTCCTTTTGGTTTATCCAGTATACGCGATGTAGGCTTGAACTTTTTCCTTATATTGGCGTGTCATTGTTTAAGAAGTATGATTAGAAGCAATTGGTCCCCGGATGATGCTCAAAGTCCTCTTCTACTCGTATTACACGGGGGTTACGAGTAGTAGGAGTATTGGGGACAAGCTAGACACTGACACGGTGTACATGTACCTCTCGGGCGTGCGGCCCCCTGATTTCAGGACGCCTAGGGTCAAGGCTAATGCGAGCCACACAAGGAAAAAGAATAAGTGGAAACATATAAGTGTATCACCAAAACAATTATTCAACACAGCACACTGGTGAACCATATGGAAGCGATGCGGGAGATAGAGCTGAAGGGGCACATCATCGACTCCTTCCTCCTACCCAAAGTCTTCGATAAAGTAATGGACATGAATGGAGAGTTTGAGATACTCGAGTTCGAGATAGGAAAGCATAAGACAGATACGAGCTATGCGCGGCTCATGATCAAGGGCAGGGACCAGGAGCACCTTGACGATATCATCGGAGAGCTGCATCGGCTTGGGGCTTATTTACCGGAAGCCGAGGATGCCATCGTGGAGGAGGCCCCTAAGGATAGGGTGGTGCCGAAGGGCTTCTATTCGACTACTAACCATACGACTTATGTAAAAGTCGATGGGGAATGGCGCAGGGTAAAAGACCAGAAGATGGACGCCCTCATCGTGATAAAGGACAATGAGGCCGTTTGCACCACGCTTGGCCACATCAAGAAGGGGGACAGAGTGGTCGTCGGCAACAAGGGGATTCGAGTCGTGCCCCCTGAAAGGCCGAGGGGCCACACCATATTCGACTTCATGGGAAGCCAGGTCTCAAGCGAGAGGCCGTCGCAGGCGCTCATAAGGGAGATAGCCGAGGAGATATACGAGGCCAAGGAGAGCGGCGGCAAGATAGTGGTGGTCGGAGGACCCGCCATCGTGCATACGGGCGGCCAGCAGGCCCTGGCCGAACTCATAAGAAAAGGATACGTGGACGCGTTGCTTTCCGGAAACGCCCTGGCCGTGCACGACATCGAGTACAACCTTTACGGCACCTCGCTCGGCATGGATTTAAAGACTGGCGAGCTGGCGCCCGAAGGCCACAAGCACCACATCTATGCCATTAGCGAGATCACCAGGGCGGGCTCCATAAGGGAGGCCGTGGAGAAGGGAATACTTACTGGCGGCATCATGTACGAGTGCATAAAGAATGGCGTGCCTTACGTTCTCGCCGGCTCCATCAGGGATGACGGTCCCCTGCCTGACGTCATAACCGATACGATGAAGGCACAGGATTTGATGAGAGAGCAGGTCAAGGACGCCGACATAGTGCTGATGCTGGCCACAATGCTCCATTCCATTGCGACGGGGAACTGCCTGGCCTCGCATGTCCGCACCATTTGCGTGGACATAAACCCCGCCACAGTCACGAAACTGATGGACCGGGGCACAGCCCAGGCCATCGGCATCGTCACCGACGTGGGGACCTTCCTGCCATGGCTCGCCGAGGAGCTGGATGCGCTGGAGAAGGCCCGGAAACAGGAGGCGCCCACATTAAAAGCCAAAGGTAAAAAACACAAGCGTAAGACGGCTCGTTGACGCTTGTTTTCCCATTTTATCCCCGATAATTATATTTATCTTGCCGCTTTTTCTTTCAGTTTTCCCGCCGCTATACAGGATGCCATGGCCTGCGTAGACGAGACGAGGCACAGGAAACCGGCCACCAGGAATAGTGCCGTATTGTATGGCGCAGGGGATAGCAGGCCGGCGATCAGGAGCGCCAGCCTTTCCGGCCGGCCGAACATGGCGGCGTCAGAGTTGAGGCCTTTCCTGTGGTTGTAGATTCTCGATGCCAGTAGAAACAAGGAGCCTACAATGACGGTAAAGGCCGAGGAAGGGACACCCCCTGCGACCGCACCCGTAATAAACACCAGCTCGGAGAGCCGATCACACATGCTGTCGAAATACCGGCCGAATTCGCTGCTGAGCCCGCAGGCCCTCGCGAACGAGCCGTCCACCGCGTCCAGGCAGGCGCCGATGATAAAAAAGGAGATGCCCGCGTAGAGATGCCCCGACGCGGCGAGCAGACCGGCAGTCACGGACATGAGCAGACCGGCCGCCGTGACCATGTTTGGCGTCGTCCCCATCGCCAGCAGGATATGGCTGGCCGAACACAGGGCCCGGTCCTTCTGCGGCTTCAATACATACAGTAAGCTCAAGCCCATCATTTCCTATTGCAGCACTGCGGATACGAATTCAGAGCAGTCGACGTTACCGGCATCGCCCGAGCGGATAGTCTTCGTTACGGCCGTTTTATTTAGCATGCTATTGCACGGGAGCGATGCGACCTGTTTCCCGAATGACGCGATATCATCGTTATTAAACTGTGGCGCGCCGGTCGTCGCGAATACCCCTAACGCTACGTCCTTTTGCGGCTTTAGACCTTTAAGGTATGCCTCGACCGAGCTGCTCACTTTCCCAAAATACATTGGCCCGCCCACGATGATCACATCATAGCTCGATGTGTTGGCTGCGGCCGTGCTCCTCACGCCCGCTAAACTAACGGCGTATCCTTTAGACTGCAAATCACCAGCTATCGTGGCTGCGGCGTCCTTAGCGGCGCCCGAGACGCCCGGGTTGTATACTACGAGCGCTCTACCGGCAGGGGTTCCGGCCGGATCCAGGGTCTTGTTGCCTGTAGCGGTATAGCTCAGAAGGTCCCCGCATATTATGAGACCTATGGCAAATGCCACCACGGCGATGCCTGCGACGACCAATCCTATTATCATTATCCAGTTCATTTAAATTCCTCCTATTTCATTTATTCACGGTTTTATCGAGTTCGTTATGAAGGCGGTGTGCTCCTTGATACGGGCACCGTACTCCTGGAGGAACGAGCCAGACATAGTGCCATACCGCATGATGAAGTAGTCCACTAACGCGTTCATATAAAACGACATGTACTCCATGGCCAGTACCTTCGGGTCTATGGGCTTGATGAGCTTATGCTTAATCATGATGGCGAAGCTCGACTCAAAGAAGGCGTAGCCAGCGTCCAGGAACGCTAGCTGGGACTTTCGTATCTTCTCGTTATGGTACAGCTCGATGAAGGAGACCCTCATTATCTTCTCCATGCGGGGGTCGCCTAGCCAGCTCGTGAATACGCCGCTGGCCATGGCCATGAAGCCGTCAAGCCCCATCGAGACGACCTGCTCTTCGGCCTCACTGCTCACTGACCATTTTCCCGCCACGCTTTGCCTCCATGCCTCCAGAAAATACTCGAATATGCTGTCGAGTATCTCCTCCTTGCCCGTGTAATGCTTGTAGATCGAGCTTTCCTTGATGCCCACGGCGGCGGCGATGTCCCTTATGGAGACGCCGTCATAGCCCCTCTCGGCGAACAGGTCGATAGCCGTATCGAAGATCCTCTCCTTCGTGCCCTTCTCGCCCGGTACCTTCGCCGGCCTGCCCGATTTTCGCTTCACGGTCACGCACATCACCATAAAGCTAACGAGTGTTAGCTTTGCAACCCCCACTACATGCTGAAAGTATATAAAGCTAACGATTGTTAGCTTTTAAAAACCTATCCGGGCTTCCTCCACAGGGCGCACCCACCGCCAGACTCCATGAGCTTATCCCGGTTCTCCTGTAATGCCCTGAAGAGCCTTGAGTTAGTCTGGACAGGGTTATGCTCGACGAAGATGAATGCCTTGCAGCCGTGCTCCCTCATGCGCCGTATGAAATCTTCGCCGGTCACCACGAGCACGATGGATATTCCAAGCTCGCTCGCCTGTTTCAATACATTCCTCAGCCATTCCTCGCTTAGCTCCGGCTTTCGCTCCCTCGGAACGAGCCGTGAGCAGCAGCCGGCACAGCGCAGGTTACACCTGCTGGTGACGCTCAGGACCATCACGGGCTGCACATGGAGCCCCCGCTCCTCGTTGCGCTGCCTTACTGCGGCAGCCTTTTTCCGCGCAACCGCAGCCCTCATGAAGAAAGCAGCCATGGCGGGGTCCTTCATCGTAGGTTGTAGTCACAATGGATTTCCAGGCAATCAGCTTATCATGGGAAGCAAGACCACAAACCTGCAGCCCTTACTATGGTCTCCCTCCACCCGGTCCTCCACCCAAAACTGGCCGCCATAGTCGTCCACCAGCATCTTCGTCAGGCAGAGCCCGAAGCCTTTACCACGCGCCCGCGTAGTCGCAAGGTTCAGGCGGCCAAAAAGAGAGCTTTTAAGGCTATCGGGGATACCCGGGCCATTATCTTCTACTATAACCTTACAATACGACCTCCCATCCCGGAACTCAACGGAAGCGTTGACGTTTACAGTTAAAGGCCCGCGCGAGTGCTTTATAGAGTTACCGATCAGGTTGTCGAATACGTCCTTCAGCAGGTCGTTAGCGTTAACGAAAAGGCTGCCACACGGGGCATAGTTGATTCTTACGTCACGGCCGTGTACATTCTTAAAGGAGCCGACCACCTCGCCGAGCACCTTATCGATGTCCTGTGGCTTCGCCGGATAGAAGCCTGCCTTACCCCTCTGAAGCTTTCTCACGCTATCGATAAGCCTTGAGCTATTCTGAAGCGATTCATAGGCCTTATCAAGCAGGCTAGCATTTTCCATGCCAAGCACGCCATTGTGGCTGATGATATCCCTGGCAAGCTCGAGGTAGCCCATTGTGATCTGGTTCATGTTGTTTATATCGTGGCCCATGAGGTCGACGTAAAGCTCCGCCTCGTTCTTCGCGTTCGACAACACCTCCTCCCATCGCTTGCGCTCGTTGATATCCTCAAGCATGCTGACGCTAAACTGGAAATCTCCGGCGGAGTTGACCACGGACGAGACGATGAGGCGGCCCCAGATGACCCTCCCATCCTTTCGCACGAAGCGCTTTTCAAGCTGATAATGGTCTATGGCGCCTTCGACCAGGCCTTCGTACAACTTTAAGTCCTTTTCCACGTCATCCCTGAAGCTCAGGTCGGTAAAGCTCATGCTACGAAGCTCATCCATGCTATAGCCGGCGATGCGCTCGAGAGCACGGTTACATGCGGTGATTCGCTTGCCTGCGTCTGCGAGGGCGATGCCGATGACAGCATAGTCGAAAACCGCCCTGAACTTCGCCTCGCTCTCCCGCAGGGCGTTTTCTGCCTCTAAACGATGGGCGTTGCCTCCGGCATGCATGCCCTCATCATCAGGTTTTCCCTCGCCATCCATCGATGAGTCCTTGCCCGCCATTTAGCCTCCTAATAATATGGCAATTAATAAGAAGAAGTAAATATATCTTTTTAATGAGAAAAAAATGTATAGATATTATTTTACATTATATGTTGGCAGCAATACGACGAACCTGCTTCCCTTCGTATGGTCTCCTGGCACGCGGTCCTCAACCCAGAACTTGCCCCTATAATCGTCGATTAGAGACTTGATCAGGCAAAGCCCGAATCCCTTGCCGCGGACCCGCGTGCTGGCGAGGCTCAGCCGGTTGAAGAGCGTCTGCTTGAGGGCATCGGGGATGCCCGGGCCGTCATCCTCAACCGCCACCCTGCAGTAATCCTCGCCATCATAGGACGCCACCTCCACATTTATGGCGATGTTCAGCGGCCCCGTGGAGTGCTTTATGGAGTTTCCGACGAGGTTGAGGAAGACGTCCTTGAGCAGGGAGTTCGCTTTGACGTGGCATTTTGCGGCAGGCCTGTAATCGATAGTGACCTTTCTATTCGGAACGCTTTTGAACTGCTCCACGACTTCCTGTATTATGCCCGTGACTTCCAGGACTTCCTGCCCATACATCCCCATCCTTTCCCTCTGAAGCTTCCGGACATTATCGATGAGCTTAGAGCTATTATTCAGGGAGTCTATGGCCCTTTCAATCAGGTAGATGCTATCATGCCCCAGCTTGCCCTCGAAGTCCAGTATGTTATGTGCTAACTCGAGGTAGCCCATTGTGATCTGGTTCATGTTGTTTATATCATGGCCCATGAGGTCCACGTATAGCTCGGCCTCGGCCTTCGCGGCCATCAGCGCTTCCTCCGCCTTCTTACGCTCCGTGATGTCCTGGTTGATGCCATAGGCCCTCTCGGGCTCCCCTGACTTTCCCACGATGATCTTATCCGCAACGGAATTCACGTATCTTATGGAGCCGTCAGGCCTTAAGACCCGGTAATCGACGCTGCATCGCCTGAGCATAGCGACGTCTTCCGCAAAGCACATCATGATTGCCCTGTCTTCGGGATGGACCCTGGATAGCACCCATTCGTAGGTGGGCTTTACCTCACCTGGCCCGTATCCGAATATCCGGTATACTTCCTCCGACCAGTTCAGCGCCCCCGTCTTCAGGTTCCAGGCCCAGTTGCCGACGTGGGCTATCTGCTGTGCCTTTGCGAGTATATACTGGCTCTTTTTTAGAGCCTCTTCCGCGTGCTTTAGCCCTGTTATGTCCTGGAGTATGAGTATGACCGCCGGCCTGCCGTCGAGGATAAACGTGCCCGCCGAGGACGTAACCCAGCGCTGCTCGCCGTTTTTCCTGATGATCTTTAATTCGTTCGTCGCAGGTACGGCCTCACCCCTTTGCCTGGCCTCGGCACGCCTCCTGACGGCCTCTCGAAAGTCGGGGTGTACGGTCTCCCAGAACTTCATCCAGCGGCGCTCCTCCAGCGGGTAGCCCTCAAGCTCGGCCATGGCCGGGTTCACGTAAACCGTGTCTTCTCCCTGATAAACCAGTATGCCCGCCGAAGAGGAGTCAAAAAGCGCCTTGAATATCTCCATGGCATCCCGGAATGCGCCCCCAACCTTCATACTTAGCCCCTTCTCCATATTACAATCGCGCCCCCTGGAAGATGCCACCCTTCTACCATAATATATTAAGGATTATTTTGTGGCGGTGAATATAAATATTTTTAGCCAGTATGCCATTGTTATGCCCGCTAGAAGACGCTCACCACCGCCAGACGTCGAGCATATGTATAAGCTACGAGACGTAGAGGGGTTGTTGAAGGTAGCCATGCAAAAGGATGCGCCGATGGAAATACGAATTATGGCGATAGACGCCCTGGGAGAGATAGGCGATAGCCGGGCGGTCGAGCCGCTGATCGAGCTCTTGAAGAGCGATGACTACCTTTATGTGAGAAAGAGGGCGGCCTATACGCTATACCTTTTCTTGAAAATGGAGGGCTTGAGTGATGCCCTCAGGCAAAAGATAATGTCTCATTGGCGCTCATGGTACCTGACGTGAAAGCTTATCCAGCTGTATGGCGATGGATGAGAAACTTGACCCATTTATTTCCACATAAAGGGTGAAAAATTTCTGCCAAATGCCTTTTCATTGAAATTATTATCGATGAAATACTAGTTATGAGGGCTATAACCCCAAGCCAATGAAAAAGTTTATTAACAGCCTGGTAATTTTATCATATAACTGTTGTAATGGCCGGATCATATGCAAATCTGGGGGCAAATTAGAAAGGCATATGACCCGGTCATGCTTTTGACAAGCATACCATAATTATTACGATATTTCTTTAACCTTTCGGTCTCCACGAGTTGATATTAAAACGTTAACCTTTTATTCACTCAAATCGTATGGAGTCAATAATGATAGAACTACAGCCTACAGACGTTAAAAAAAATAGCCATATATCTAAGCCTCTTAACATTAATCATGTAAAGACGTGCGATTGTGAGCCCAATCATATTAATTGCTTAACCGCAAAAGAGTGGCTTAAATGTCAGCTAGGCGTGTGGAAGTTTAACTATGAGGGCAGAGATATCCGGGATAAAGAGATACACCCCGCAACCTTTCCTATTTCATTGTCAAAAAGGGTTATAGAGCTTTTCACTCATCGAGGCGAGCTGGTCCTGGACCCATTCGTCGGTAGCGGTACGACGCTGGTGGCGGCTCAGGATCTGGACCGTAATGCTGTTGGGTTTGATTTACAGGAAAAATACATAGCGCTGAGCAAGCAGCGATTAAGCAATACCAGGCTATTTAATCAATCTCAACAATTAGCAATACAAGATGATGCAAGAAATATTCCAGATTATCTTAGCCCTGAAACAATAAGCCTTATATGGACGTCTCCACCGTATGCCAATCTCCTCAATCGCAAGAGGACTAACAAGTCCAGAAGAATCAGGAATAATGGGCAACTCGGTAAAATTGAACAATACTCCCAGGATGATAGAGACCTTGGCACAAAACCTTTAGATGAATATACAAAGGCCATGGGGGATATTTTTGAAAGGCTGCTGCCACTATTAAAGCCGAGGGCTCATTGTGTCATAAATGTGCCTGACATGTGGTGGGAAGACCATAGGATAACAATTCACGTAGCATTGATTGAAGAATTGAGGAAAAGAGGCTATGAGCTAAGGAATATCATAATATGGGATAGGACCAATATAGTTAATCAGATCGGCATATTTGGATGGCCGAGTAATTACATCACCATGGGCGTGACGTTTGAATACTTGCTTGATTTTTGGAGACCAGAAATGCCCCCTTAGAGAATTAAAAAGCCACAATTGGGTTAATCATGAAGATTTATACGAAAGAAGAATTGATAAAAAGACTAAAAGAAATCAGGGATATGGGCTGGGTTAAATGTACCCGCCCCGCAAATGATGGGTGCGTTGGAAATACGCTTGAAGATTTATTAGGAATAGCAGAAAATAATATTCCATTGGCTAATAGTGGCGAATGGGAGATAAAGGCACAAAGAGCAACATCATCGTCTTTAACTACTCTATTGCATTTAGAGCCATCGCCTCAAGCTATAAGATTTGTACCTAATATTTTTTTATCGAAATATGGTTGGCCCCACGAAACTATACCAAATGAATTGAGCTTTAGACAAACAATTAGAGCTACACATAGGACAGATAGAGGATTTACTATTATTGTTAATGATGAGAAAAAGCGTATTGAAGTGTCATTTGATGCGAACACGGTAGATGCAAGACATAATGAGTGGTTAAAAAGCGTAGAAAAAAGGGCTGGCCTGGGGGAGTTAAATCCACAGCCTTATTGGGGGTTTGACGATCTTTATCATAAAATAGGGTCAAAACTCTTGAATTGTGTATATGTGAGAGCTGACGCACTCAAAGGAGACCCTCTCGCACAAACAAGAATTGACGGTAGAAGCTCAAAAGTTGAGTATTATAAATTTAATAAAATTTTTATGTTGTCGGGGCTTGACCAGGAAAAAATCATCAGCGCAATAAAAAATGGTAAAATTTACGTAGATTTTGATGCCCGTACCCACCATAATCACGGCACAAAATTCCGGATGGCTCAAGATACCTTGCCCGAATTATATAAGGATATCATTATCATATAATCTTTTTAATATTTAAACAATTTATGGGCATGTATACTGGTATTTTATGATGTTACTTCTTTGATGTTTTTTGGATGTGCTATAGGGTTGACTTGTTTAGTCTTATTTTTTCTGCGATTTTTAGCTCGATTTTTTTAATTTGGCTTCTCATGGTTTGAAATTAACTATTATTAGCTAATATTCAAATTAAGGATTAGATGCGTGAACTACTCTAGGGTAATGGAAGCATATTTTTTATTATCACTATTGGTCATGCCCCTCTGTTTAGACGGTAAATATCATATTATCTAAGCTTACCTGGATGGTAGACAATGAATTTATCGTCCTAAACTTGGAGAAGAGCCATTCCATTTTTATCGTCTTCTCCCATAGCACACAAGTTCGTAGTACATGTTCGTTAATGTTATACTAGCGTTGTGTATCTCTTTGTGCACCATTAGGCAAAACATTAGAACTATGCCTATAAGTATGCCGATTTCGAGTTCAATCATATTTCGACCACCTGATAATGGTTAGCCACCGCATCCCATATTAACGCTTTTATAAACCTATTAGAAAATACGCTTCTCCAACTATAAACATTTCCAACCGCATTAAAACTCATGCACACGAGAGAAAACTCCTTATACTAAAAACAATTATTATAAAATTAACATAATATCCAAGCTAATGATTACTAAACTACCTATCGAAAAATTATAATAATGAAATAATAAATTAGTGATTGCATTATTGAAGCGGCGCTTTCAGGTCTATACTATATCCCCAAATCAGGTGGTGGGGCCGCCCGAATTTGAATCGGGGTCTCAAGACCCCCAGTCTTGAAGGATGGACCAGTCTACCCTACGGCCCCACAAAATCCAACGTAGCTTTAAGTGTTATTATACATATATATGGTTTTTGGATAAAGCCGCCGACAAGTCAAAACTATTAATACGTATTCAGCCTATATTTTTAAGGTTATATTGGGTATTGCCTTTAAATTAAAAGTATGGGCCAATCAGGAGGGATTTGCTCGATCGACCTTGATGAGAAGGACAGGATCATAGTCTCGCTTTTTGAGAAAAATCCCGACATTTCGCAGGCCGATATCGCCGAGCAGGTAGGCCTATCTCAGCCCACGGTGGGCGCCCGAATAAGCAAGCTCAAGCAGTCGGGCGTAATATCAATGGTGGCCGGCATGAGCCTCATGAAGGTCGGCCTCAAGCTCGCCAAGGTCGACGTCACCGCTAAGAACTCGGTTGAGCTGCTCAATAAGTTTAGGTCTTGCCCCTACTTTTTGAACGGCTTCGTGGTCTCTGGCAGGGAGAACCTCTGTTTGTTTTTCATCGCCGAGGACGCCTCCACGCTTGACGCCATCGTCGATAAGCACATCCGTAGCGACCCTTCAGTTGTTGAGGCTGACCTGGGTATCGTCATGAGTAGCGTGAACGAGATGATCCAGCCGCTGCGGCTGAGCGTGGAGAAGGGCGAGAAGACGCCGTGCGGCCTCAATTGTGTGGAGTGCGGCTATTATACGAGTGGCCGGTGTCTGGGGTGTTGTGCCTCTAAAGCCTATAAAGGCTCATTTTGGTAATACATCATCAGATAGAAAACATGATACACATCCAGCACGGTATTACTATCAAAAAATTTAAGTGCAAGCACAGAGATGTATGAAAGGCGGGCCTGTGGTCTAGTTGGTCATGACATCGCCTTTACACGGCGGGGATCAGGGGTTCAAATCCCTTCGGGCCCACTACATACTTTTATGAAAGGCCAACGTTTATCAACACGACTAAACAAATAAATAATCGTGGAACATGATGATAATCAATGAAGTTTTAACGTCAGCATGGGACTTCATCACAAACATATGGGTCCTAATTTTATTCTTCCTTATTATAATCCCCGCACTCCAGCGATATTTCATAAACGGGGCGAGAAAACGCATACTAAGAAAGATATCAAGAGAGAGAAAGTCACAGGTGATCACGCTTATACACAGGCAAGAGACCATAGCGTTCCTGGGCATACCGATTTCAAGGTATATCGATATTGACGATAGCGAAGAGGTCCTAAGGGCCATCCGAATGACGCCACCTGACACCCCCATAGACCTGATAATGCATACCCCAGGGGGGATAGCGCTCGCGGCAACCCAGATAGCGATGGCCCTAAAGGCGCACCCATCAAAAAAGACCGTCATAGTGCCTCATTATGCCATGAGCGGCGGCACCCTGATAGCGCTCGCAGCAGACGAGATACTCATGGACCCGCACGCCGTGCTGGGGCCCGTGGACCCCCAGCTATCCGACGGCATGGCGGCTTACCCTGCTTCATCGGTGATCCAGGTCTTAGATAAAAAGCCGGTGGAGCGTATCAACGACAGGACGCTCATCCTGGCCGATGAAGCGAAGAAGGCGCAGGCCCAGATGGTAAGCCTGGTCACCGATATCTTAAAGGGAAAATGCGGCGAAGGCCACATAAGCCAGATCATCGAGGAGCTGGTATCGGGCAAGTATACGCATGATAACCCCATATTCCCGGAGAAGGCGAGAGAGCTTCTGGGGGATTGCGTGAAGATCGGTATACCTGAGAGCGTCTACGAGCTCATGGATTTCTATAAGGCCGAGATGGGCGCACGCAAGCCAGGCGTCGAATACATACCCGTGGCGCCGCCCGAGCGAGGCCAGCGCCGGTAAAATAAGGCGAGGCGCTGTGTTGAATTTTATTTGCACCGCTTGCCCTTAACAAGAAAAATCCAGGCCTGGAGTAGCCCTTTCGAGATGACCATTCATCTAATTAATAATCTCAGTGATGCTTCGCCCATGCCTTCGAGGGGACCGGCCGCAGGCGGGCCCTTCGTGCTTGAAAGCGTCTTCGTGTTTCTTATCCGGCTTAGAGTGGCTTAGGCCCCACGACACCTGTTATTCAACGCAGCTTTATTCAACGCAGCTTTATTATAGAAAAATATAAGTATAATGAGTAGGA
The DNA here is from genome assembly GCF_000251105.1 of Methanocella conradii HZ254. GTDB lineage: Archaea > Halobacteriota > Methanocellia > Methanocellales > Methanocellaceae > Methanocella > Methanocella conradii. The sequence continues at coordinate 2,275,223 of NC_017034.1, forward strand.
ATTAAATGTCCTACAGTGATACAAGGTGTTCACATGACTATAAGTTCAGGAGATACGGCATGGCTACTCGCCTCGACGGCGCTGGTCATGATAATGACGCCTGGAGTGGGGTTTTTCTATGGAGGGCTAGTAAGGAGAAAGAATCTGGTCTCGATGATAACCCTATCACTGGTCGCGTTTGCATTGGTAAGCGTCCAGTGGGTACTCTTTGGGTACAGCATCGCCTTCGGCCCTGACATAAATTACATCATAGGAGGCCTTAACTACCTGGGCCTCAATGGTATAGGCCAGGGCGAGGCCACCATCGCAGGAGTCACCCTGACAGTGCCGGCGCTGGCATACACGGTATTCCAGCTGGTATTCGCCACCGTCACGCTGGCAATTTTAACCTCGGTATTCGCCGAGAGGGTCAAGCTATCCTCGTTCATCATATTCGGGCTTTTATGGACCACGCTCGTATACGACCCCCTCGCCCACTGGGTATGGGGCGGCGGCTGGCTGGCGAACGTTGGCACCCTGCTAGGACAATCTGGAGGCGCCCTCGACTTCGCGGGAGGCACCGTCGTCCACATAAGCTCGGGCTTCTCCGCCCTGGCTATCGCTCTAGTGATCCGCAAGCGTATCGGCTTCGGCAAGGACCTGATGGAGCCAAGCAACATCCCGCTGGCCTTATTGGGCGCCACTCTACTGTGGTTCGGCTGGTTCGGGTTCAACGCGGGCAGCGCCATCGCGGCGAACGGCCTCGCTGCGAGCGCCTTCGTCGTCACGAACACCGCGGCGGCGGCCGCAGGCCTGACCTGGATGCTGCTTAGCTGGAAGGATGGCAGGCCGGCTTCCCTTGGCTTTGCGAGCGGCGCCCTGGCCGGGCTTGTTGCCATCACCCCTGCCTCGGGCTTCGTCGATCCCCTGGCGGCCATCATCATCGGCGCCGTGGCCTCGATGGTCTGCTACTACTCGATGCTATTCCGCATTAAAAAGGGCCTGGACGAGAGCTGCGACTGCTGGTCGATACACGGAATGGGAGGAGTATGGGGCGCCCTTGCCACCGGCATCTTCGCCACCACGGCGGTGAACGGCTACAGCGGCCTGCTCTACGGTAACCCGAGCCAGTTCATCTATCAGGCGATAGCCGTATGCGCATCGATAGCTTATGCGTTCGTCGTGACGTTCGTACTTGTGAAAATCCTGGATTCGACGATTGGCATGACCGTGAAGGAAGAGGAGGAATACGTAGGGCTCGACATCTCCCAGCACGGGGAGCGGGCATATTCGTGAGGCGATCATATGAAGATGGTACAGGCTATAATCAGGCCGGAGAGGCTTGACCCCGTAAAGAAAGCCCTGGAGGAGAATGGCTTCGTAGCCATGAGCATAATTGACGTGAAGGGCAGGGGAGAGCAGAAAGGGATAACCCTCGAATACAGGGGTAAGAAGGTGGAAGTCGATACCCTCCCCAAAGTCAAGCTCGAGCTGGTGGTAAAAGATGAGGACGTCACCAGGCTCATCTCCATAATCAAGGCCAATGCCAGGACGGGCAAGTTCGGGGACGGCAAGATCTTCGTCCTCCCCGTCGAGATGATGGCCAGGGTACGGACGGATGAAGTCTGGAAATAAATGCTTGAATTAATGGCCGATTCTTGGCCACTTATTTTTTTAAAGATCGCTTATTCGATTTATGATATGGTTAAGTTAACTTAATATACATAAACAAGGAATATTAGCTCCTTCTAAAACGTAAGTTTTATATATGATAACTAGGAAGATTACTTCTGTCACAATCACTAAAGGAGAAGATACAGGTGAGAAAATCGTCCTTTATGAGAAAATCTTCCTTACTATTAGCACTTGTTTTTTTAGTGCTATACTGGTACAGCCTGTGGCGGCCAGCGACCCCACAGGCGCTGAGACATTGCAGGCAAACCCTAACGCGCCCGTTAATTTCTCATGGGTGCTGATCTGCGGTTTCCTGGTGATGAGCATGCAGCTCGGGTTCGCGATGCTCGAGACAGGGCTGACCAGGGCGAAGAACGCTGCAAACATCATGATGAAAAACCTCATGGACTTCTGCGCAGGCTCCCTGGCATACTGGGCTGTCGGATTCGCACTCATGATGGGCACAGCAGAAGGCATCACGGCGATGCTGATTGGCACGAATGGCTTTTTCCTGTGGGGGAGCGCCTACGACGTTAGCACCATTGAAATATGGTTCTGGCAAATGGTGTTCTGTGCCACGGCAGCGACCATCGTCTCGGGGGTCATGGCTGAGCGCACCAAGTTCAGCACGTATGTCGTGGCAAGCGTAATCATCAGCGCGCTGATATACCCCATTTACGGCCACTGGATGTGGGGCGGCGGATGGCTAGCACAGAGCGATTTCATGAAGAGCCTGGGCGGCGGCTATGGCGCCCTTGACTTTGCCGGGTCAGGCGTCGTACACGCCGTCGGTGGATTCATATCCATGGCAGGAGCGCTGCTCGTCGGGCCCAGGATCGGTAAATATAACGCCGATGGCACCCCGAACGCCATTCCAGGCCACAGCGTCACGCTCTTTATGCTGGGCGTCTTCATATTATGGTTCGGCTGGTTCGGCTTCAATCCGGGCAGCACGCTCGCGGCCACCGACCTCAGGATATCCGTCATCGCCGCCAACACGACACTGGCCGCGGCCGCGGGCGCTTGCGTCGCCATGGCGATCACATGGCTGAAGAATAAAAAGCCCGACGTGGGCATGACAGGCAACGGCGTAATAGCCGGGCTTGTGGCGATCACGGCGCCATGTGCCTGGGTGAACCCCGCCATAGCCGTGCTGATCGGCGCCATGGCTGGCCTGATAGTGTACGTCGGCGTGTGGTTCGTGGATAATATCCTGCACATTGACGACCCTGTCGGCGGCATATCTATACACGGATTCAACGGCATATGGGGCCTGCTGGCGCTCGGCCTGTTTGCGGATGGCACGTATGGTGGCGTCACGGGATTGTTCTACGGCAACCCAGGCTTCTTCCTGTGCCAGGTGATCGATTCCGTCGTCGTCTTCTTATGGGCATTCGGCGCAGGGCTTATCATGTTCTATGTCCTCAAGAAGGTGATGGGCCTGAGGGTGACGAAGGAGGAGGAGATCCAGGGACTGGACCTCGGCGAGCATGGCATGGTCGCGTACCCGAACTTCGTCCAGACCGAGCTATATGGCGGAGGCATCCCATCGGGAGACGCCCCGCCCTATGCCAAGCCGGTAGTTGCAGCGCCACAGATAAAGAAGGAGGGATGAGAGATGAAGAACGTAGTAGCCATAATAAGGCCGGCCAAGCTTGAGGACGTCAAGAAAGCATTGGAGGCGGCCGACTTCAACAGCATGACGATCTCTGAGGTGAAAGGACGAGGCCAGCAGAAAGGCCTCATCCAGCAGTGGAGAGGACAGGAATACCGCGTGGACATCATCCCGAAGGTGAAGGTAGAGGTGGTCGTCCCCGATGAGCATGTGGATAAAGTGGTCGATATCATCGTTAAGAGCGCCCGCACCGGCAACATCGGCGATGGCAAGATCTTTGTGACTCCCGTGGAAAAGGCCATACGCATAAGGACCGGAGAGGTTGACGGAAAGGCCTTATGAAGGCCTTTCCTCTATCACCACTTTACGGTGATGAAAACCAGGTATGGCCAATGGGGCTCCGAAGAATCGTGGGGTTTCTTTGGAGGCCCTCTTTTTTTATTAGTCCGGCATCAACGTGATTAACGTGATTATAACAGGCCTGAGCATCGTCGAGAGGATGTGGCGCAACTTCCGCCCTGGCACGTACTAAGGCGAAGCTTCCATCCCAGCCTGGACCTTGAACGCGACCTGGCCGGGGAGTGACTGACCAAAGTATTCTGGGACCTTCCTAAAGTATATAAGATTCCAACGCTTTTCATATGATACTATGAAGGCGGTCGTCCCCTTTAAGGTGGTAAACGCCAAGTCCAGGCTTGCCACGCTCCTCACCGTGGAAGAGCGCGCCCGCCTGGCGAGGCTTATGCTCGACGACATCATAGGAGTGCTGCGCCAGTGTGGGCTGAATGTCGTGCTGCTTGCCACGGCGCCCTTCACCTATGATGCCGAGGTGGTGGTCAGCGACAAGGACCTGAACTCTGCCCTGAACGAGCTCTTAAAGGCCGAGGTGGAGCCGGTCATGATAGTCATGGCCGACGTCCCCCTGATCACGCCAGATAACGTGCGCGACATCTTAAAAAGCCCATCTGACCTGGTCATCGCGCCGGGCAGGGGCGGCGGCACCAACATACAGTACATCAAAGATCCTCAAAGGTACCATGTGGACTATTATGGCGCCAGCTTTTTAGACCACCTGCGGATAGCGGAGGATAACGGCCTTACCGTGGAGGTTTTCGACTCGTTTAACGCCTCTAGCGACATCGATGAGGCGCAAGATCTGGTAGAGCTATATATACATGGGCGGGGCAGGGCGGCGGAGTATCTGCGCTCCATCGCTGCACTCGACATTAGTAAGGGCCGTGTGAGAGTTGTCAAGGATGACTATAAGGTACAAGAGGCACGCGTGCCTTGGAAATACGCGGCGACAGAATGAGCAGGTGATGGCATGGAACTCGATGAGACCCTCATTTCGAGGGCTATAATAGACGATTTTTTAAGGACGCTGTCCGACTACGTGAGCGTTGACGTTGGCATAGTTGGCGGCGGGCCTTCTGGCCTGGTCTGCGCCACTTACCTGGCCAGGGCAGGCGTGAAGGTGGCGGTGTTCGAGCGAAAGCTGTCTGTGGGCGGGGGCATGTGGGGCGGGGGCATGATGTTTCCTCGTATAGTCGTCCAGCAAGAGGCCACCCGCATTCTCGATGACTTTGGAATAAGGTACAGGGAGTACAGGCCAGGGTATTATATTGCTGGCTCGATAGAGGCGGTTGGGAGGCTAACTTCCGCTGCCGCCGGGGCTGGCGCCGAGATTTTTAACCTGATGAGCGTCGAGGACGTCATGATAAGGGAGAATAAAGAGGTCGTGGGGCTTGTCATCAACTGGAGCGCCGTCGACATTGCCGGACTACACGTCGACCCGCTCACGGTTAGGACAAGGGTTGTCGTCGATGCCACAGGCCACCCTGCCGAAGTGTGCAGGATTGTTGAGAGGAAGGTTTCGGGAGGAGCTTTTAAAGTGCCAGGTGAGCAGTCAATGTGGGCTGACCGCGGGGAGAGGGCTCTTATATCCACTACAAAGGAGGTATACCCTGGCCTGGTGGTCGCGGGCATGGCCGCTAACGCAGTCGCCGGCGGGCCTCGCATGGGCCCGATCTTCGGGGGCATGCTTCTCTCAGGCGAGATAGCCGCCAGAATCGTGAAGGAAAAGCTGGGTGTCTCTTAATAGCATTTTTTATTTTTCACTAATAATCATATGATTTTATAATGTGGCAAATTTATGAAAAAATCGGCAAGCGCTAATGTCATTTTTACCGACGACCGCACGCTGGAAAAGGTATAAATGATAGATGGGTGTATTAGGTTTGGGTGAAGGTCTTTGGTCATCACAAAGGACGACATAAAAGAAGTCATAAAGAAGTATGACAAGAATAATATAACGGTTTGTACAATAGCCAGCCACTCCTCCTTGCATGTGTACAGGGGCGCCTATGACGAGGGCTTCCGCCGGTGCGCTATATGTGCAAAGGGGCGGGATATACCATACAGGCGGTTCCGGTCGGCCGACGAGTACATAATCGTCGATAAGTTTTCGGACATAATCGACGAGGAGATACAGGAAAGGCTCAGGAAGATGAACGCCATCATAACGCCTCACGGCTCTTTCGTGGCCTACGTGGGGCTTGAAAACATCGAGAACAAGTTCCTGGTGCCCATCCTCGGCAACCGCAACATCCTCAGGTGGGAAGCGGAGAGGGAGCGGGTGACGAAGCTGTTCGAGGCGGCGAACATCCGTAAGCCGATGAAGATAGATGGCCCGGATAAGATTGACAGGCCGTGCATGGTCAAGTTCCCGGGCGCAAGAGGAGGAAGGGGGTACTTCGTCACGGACTCGCCTGCGGGGTTCGATGAGAAGATTAAGCTCATGGTTAAGAAGGGCTGGCTGACCGAAGAGGACAGGTACAGGGCACACATCGAGGAGTACGTTGCCGGTGACATCTATTGTATACATTATTTCTATTCCCAGCTCACCAATGAAGTCGAGATGCTCGGCATGGATAGGAGGCATGAGGCTAACATCGATGGCCTCGTGCGCATACCGGCCAAAGACCAGATAGAGGCGGGGCTGCAGCCGACTTATGTCGTCACGGGTAACTTCCCGGTGGTTGCGAGGGAATCGCTGCTGGACCAGGCGTTCGCCATGGGCGACCGTCTTGCCGAGGCGGCGAAGAAGCTTGTGCCGCCAGGCCTGCTGGGCGCGTTCTGCATCCAGACGATGTGTACGGATAACCTGGAGTTTGTGGCTTTTGAGATATCGGCCAGGCAGGACGGCGGCACGAACACGTTCATGGATGGCTCGCCATACTCTTACCTCCGTTATGGCCCTGGCATGAGCATGGGTCGGCGCTATTGCCTCGAGATCAAGGAAGCCCTCAAGCAGGATCGGCTCATCGATATTTTGACGTAGACGGGACCATGCTCCCGTCTCTTTTTTAAAGCATTCTAATGATTTATTAATTATCCAAATTTTTATATTATGAGGATGGCTGTCAGGATGCCGGCGGCCATCATGATCCCCCCGCCGAGCGCCACTCTGGCGATGAATTTCTTGTTATTGGAGACGTATGCGAGGGGGAACTTGACGATGATGCTGGACATGCTCGCGAGTATTATCCCCATGGCTGCCGTGTTTATGTCAAGGGTGCCAGATTGCAGCAGGGCTATCGCGCTAGCGGTGGCGCTGGCGCTCGAAACCATGCCACTAAGGAACGAGCTTATGAGGAAGCCTGCGCGGCCCAGCTCGAAGACCGCTGCGGCGCTCAGGATGACCATGATGAGGAAGATGGTGCCGAAGACCAGGGCGTTCCTTATGCTGAATGGCGACTGAATCCTGACCGTGACCGGCTGCTCCTTCATGATGTGCCTGTAGGCGAATAAACCCCCTATGACTATCATGACGCCGTATGGGACGATGAGCTTGGGCAGCAGTGAAGGGGCCAGAAATATGCAGAGGGCGAGGTTTCGCACGCACATGGCCACGTCGGACAGGATGACCGCCGATACCGCTATCATGGTGAGGGCGGGCTCGGCCTTGATCCGGCTGGAAAACTCGGCGACTATCGCGGTGCTGTTCGCAAGGCCGCCGAAGAAGCCCGTGTATGCTGCGCCCTTAGACCCATACTTTTTCATTATTATGTAGTTCACGAAGCCTATGCCGGATATCAGTACTACCATGAGCCATATAGTCCTGGGGTTGATGACGCCCCAGGGGTCTATGGGCTTGTCCGGCAATATGGGGTAGATGACGAAGGCCAGGATGCCGAACTCCACTGCCGCGTGGACCTCCTGGGCGGTTAGCTCCACGGCGATGCTCTGTAGCTCTGTCTTGATGGAGAGCAGCGCGGTTACGATTATGGCTATGATGACCGCCGGGACCATCTGGCCTATCCCTATGAGCACTCCTACGAAGAACGTGACGAATAGCGCCGCCCCTGTGGTGAGGTTCGGGTCTTTCCTCTGGCTTATGCCATGTGCGGACATGACTATTATGAAGGCTATGGCGAATATGGCGCATGCTATGGTGGCGTATGGCTGGTATATCACCGTGGAGATCATGCCTGTGAGGCAGAACAGGCCGAAGGTCCTTATGCCCGCCTCCTTGTGGGCCCACTCTCGCTCCAGCCCTATGAACATGCCGAGGGCTGTGCTGAGCCCTATCCTGAAGGTAAAATCATATAACGTAAGCTCTACCATAAGCAGATAGAAAATAGTCTATTTAGTATATATAGGTGTCAGCTTTTTTCAGTAAAACGTGTAAGGCTCGTGCATGAGCCTTAAGAGAATGAGCCTTATCACTTTTTTGCCTTGGCCTTTACTCCGAGGACGTTCTTCTTTGAGCGGGCGAGTATGCGGCGCACGAATCCCCTGGAGTCGTATCTTTGCGCTGGCCCGGGCTTGCTCGCCGTGGATTCTCCCTTCGGGACTAGCCTCATCTGTCCCTTCCTTCCGCGGATCTGGACCCATTCAACGCTTCCGGTCTTTCCCATGCTGAATCACCTCCTTTGAATAGCATGTACTCGTATTAATATGTTGCGATGGCTGTGCTATTCAGAATTGCCAGCTTAAATTGGTTTATAAGGCGTTGTTTGGCATGATATAATGATGGACGGATAAATGGTTCTTTTATCTTTGAGGCTGAAGGGGGCTTCGCTTTGCTCTTTACTAGAGCGCTCCGCGCAGTCACTAGAGCGCTCCGCACGGTCACTAGAGCGCTCCGCGCGGCGCACCCCCTTTAGTCTTTAGAAGTAGAAGATGTGGTGCCAAACCATATAGAGTTCTTCCTAAGTAAGAATAATATTCACCAAATATTAAACCAAAACCTTTTTAAACATAATGCAGATTAGACTATTAAAACCGTGACAACAGAAGTGTAAAGATGGATAATTACGATACCTTATTAAGCAGGGCGGTCTCAAAGACCCCCAGGCTAGAGTCGAGCGGAGAGCGCTTCCAGCTTCCGAAGCTACGGATATTCATAGAGGGCAGGACCACGGTGTGGGACAACTACGAGGAGGTCCGGGAAAAGCTCAACAGGGACACCGAGCACTTCGGCAAGTTTATACTGCGCGAGCTCGGCACCGCGGGCAAGGTCGAGGGCAACCGCATGATATTGCAGGGCCATTTCACGTCTGACGCAATCAACGACCTGGTAAACGAGTACGTGGCCGAGTACGTGAGGTGCGCCGAGTGTGGCAGGCCGGACACCAGGCTCATCAAGTATGATAGGGTTACGACGCTGAAGTGCGATGCCTGTGGCGCACAGCGCTCGATCCAGAAGAGGCGTGCACGCGCGGTGTCCAATAAGCCGACGGCTGCCATCGAGGAGGGCAAGGTCTACGAGGTCAAGATTGAGACCACCGGCAAGAAGGGAGATGGCATCGCCAGGGTCGATAAGTTCACCATATTCGTGAACGGGGCCAGGCCGGGCGACATCGTCAAGGTCAGGATTAACAAGGTGGACGGCACCAGGGCCTTCGCTAGCCGGGAACAATGACCTTTTAGCACTCTATTTTTATGCCGTACGACCTTTCCGGGTTATCCTTGTGTATTTTATAGAATGCTTCTTCGGGCGCGCCATTGCGTATGGCTTCCTTCGTTTTGCGGGGCACAGTCCTGGGGCCCAGGACGGCGCCGGGCCTGCGTGGGTCGTCTATGTAGTCGGTCTCAAGCATGAATCGCGTGCCCTGGGAGAGCGCTTCCTCTAGCGCCCCCTTTGAGCAGATGACGGATGGGAAGACGTTGAGGGACTCACACTCCTTCACCAAAGGAGGGGAGAAGTGCTTTATCACCCTGTGGGGCGGCATTCCCGCCTGCTTAGCGATATCTGATATGCTCTTCATCGTCTCCGGCTCGCTCTCGGTGTGGAGCTGTATTGCGCAGCCCTTCTCCCTGCAGAGCTCCATGGCGTATCGCATGAGGTCGTTCGAGGCCTTCCAGAGGTCGCCGGCTACGGGGTAGTGTGGCCTGCCGCTCTTGATCGCCACCGCCTTGCCTTCGGCCACATATTCCGCAGCGATTTCCAGTCCATCTTTGACGATGGCGTAAGCCTTTTCCATGCCCATGGATTCCGCCAGCCCTATGAATTCGGCAGGGTGGACGCCAACGACGGCATAAGCCTTAACGTGCTCGCTGGCACGCCTCGCCGCCTCCACGGTGATGTCATAGGCCACCCGGAAATCATCGCCCCTCATGACCTTTAGCCCCAGCTCGCCAGCGGGCAGCGACACGATGAAGACGTGAGTGCCGCCTGCATTCCTGAACTCCTTTATGGCCTCCACCCCCCTGCCACCAATGATGTTAATGTGCATATGGTCATCAGTTATAGGCAACAATTTTCGCCACCCAGGCTCATTCTAATCCGTCCTGGCCCATAAAAATTCCCTTCACAAAAGCTATTTACCGTATCTAGCCCATATAAGCAAAAGAAGGAAGATTGGTAACATTGGCTCAGACAGGCGAAAGCCTCGCCATCGTGAAAGGCAAGCTCTGCTTCTTCGTGGCATTCGACACCGGCGGAGAGGTGGACAAGGCGACGCTATCTAACGTTTTCAAGGTACAGGCAGGGCCGGAATATAACAAGCCCGTTGAGGTGACGTTCGGGGCGGTAACGGGCCTCATCGTCTCAGAGGAGACGAACAAGATTTGCGGCGTGCTATCCCAGGCGGACGTGTTCGCCATGGGCGTTGGGATCATCCGCCTCGAGTTCGATATCCCGGAGGGCATGACCGTCCAGGACATCATCCTCGCCATGCACGTAAACGGCGTATTCGTAGACGGCCTTGACCTGAACTCGTACGTGAGCAGGAAGATCGGCGAGGTCAGGGAACAGCTCAGAGGTTATGTGAGGGTCAAGGCGTATTTCGCCCCGACCCGGAAGTATAGCATGCTTAAGCTGGATAAATACACGCCGCCGCTAGACCAGGCTGGATTGAAGGCCCAGTATGGCGAGGAGATAACCCGATTCCTGTCCGGCGAGTCCTCCCCGAGGAGGCTGCACGGCAAGGAGATAGCCGATAAGCTCTCCCACGATATCTCCTACTATGATGAGGACCTTTTTTTAGTCTCGTATGAGGCGGCTTTTGTGAAGGGATGTGATGACTATTTTAACGAGCTGAGGCTTTACCTCGAGCTGGCCCAGGCTCTTGCGTTCCTGTATCACGTCTACGACTGGAGGATAGATGCGGAGATCTCGCAGGCGTTTAAGGCGATAAAGGATTACCAGAGCATGTCTCTCGTAGGCCAGCTTTTCGGCCAGTCCACACGGCGCCTTGAAAAGGCGCTGCTCAAGGTGAGCGAGATAAAGCTCGACATCCTGGACAACCTCGAAGACCTGATGAACCCCCTGAAGCTGACCTCAGACTGGTATTATCAGGGAGCTTATGACCACCTTATACGCATCCTGAAGGTGAAAGAGTATGAGAACGTGGTCACGCAGAAGATAGACGCCCTCGAGGACCTTTATTCCACGGCGCAGGAGCTGTCGTATAGCAAGACGCTCCTCATCGCCGAGGTGGTCGTGATATTGCTCATCGCCTTCGAGGTCATCGCCTTCCTGCCCCATTAAACCGGGCGCTGGAGCGATTCGTCTATTTTTTTGATCGCAGACGCTACCGGCATTGCCAGTCCGGGCGGGGCGTGGCCCTTGAAATTTTCAAGGCTTTTTCTCATAAGGTGGAGGTCCTCTCTCGTTATCAATATGGCCTGGCCGGGCTTGAAAATCGGTATGGTGTTTTTGATGAGCAGCATGTCGTCCGCCTTTGTCTCCTGCATCGCCACCTCCTCAAGCGTGCCGGCGGCAGCCTCGTCCAGCAATCGCTCCTCGAGGCTGGACTGGGCGGTGCAAGCCTGGCTTAGCGCCTCCAGCTCTTCCGCGCTAAAAGATATCCTGTAGAATACGGGCATAAATGAGAATATAAAAGACGCTATGATAAATCTTGGGGGCTAAAAATCATTTATATATCTCTTTGAGCACCAGGTCGATAACCTCTGGCATGGCCGCCTCAACCTCAGGCGTTAGCTCTTTCGTAAACTCGGCAACCCGTCTCACCTCGACGCCTATGATCACGACCTCCTCGGGCATCTTTTGCACGAGCCTGCCCACGTTGAGCGTATCAACCAGGTTGAGGTCATGCAGCGAGAGCATGAACATGCTGGAAGGCGGAAGCTCCTTATCAGTGAACCGGTAAACGGTCCCCGGGGGCTCATTACCGGTCTGCACGGCATCGATGATTATTACCCTGTCGGCATCCTCTATCCAGCTCAATATAGCCAGGCCGCCGACTCCAGCGTCGATGACCTCAACGCCGGGCGGCAATTCCATAGCCTGCAGCTTCTCGATGACGCGTATGCCGATGCCGTCGTCCCCAACCAGGACGTTCCCGCAGCCTAAAACCTTAACCTTTTTCATTTTATGAGAGTCCCTATTGGCTTTCCATTCACAGCGTCGATGATATTCTTCGGCTCATGGCCGTTGACGACTATCATGGGTATGCGAGAGCGCTTTATGATCTGGGCGCCGAGCATGTCGAAAATATTGTTGGCCCCGGCGGTCATCTCCATCTTCGTGACGAGCTCCAGCAGCTCCTGCGGGGTCATCCGGTCGATCTTCCTTGCATCCTTATCCACCCTTGGATCGGCGGTATACACCCCGTCCACCGATGTGGTCCGTATTAGTAGGTCCGCGTGCACGTATTCCGCCAGGATAGCCGCCACCGCGTCGGTCGTCTGGCCGGGCTGCACGCCGCCCATGATTACTATCTTGCCGGAGTACATGGCAAGGTTCGCCTCCTGGTAGTCGTGGGGAGGCTCAGGGTAAGCCGCATCATCCATAGCCGAGATGAGGAGCCTGGCGTTGAGCCGGGACACGCCTATCCCTATAAGGTCTCTTAAGGCATTGCTGGCCTTGAGCTCTTTTGAGACGTTTATGTATTCCCTGGCCGGCGTCCCGCCGCCGACCACGACGAGTACGGTATGGTCTTTCGCCAGCGATTTTATCACTTCAGCGTAACCCCTGAATCGCCTGGCCTCCAGGCTCGGCGCTATTGCGGAGCCGCCGACTTTTATGACGATTCTCATGGCTATCCTGTGCCTTAAATGTATCATTCAATACTAAAACGTTTCGATGCGTATGCTTCAAAGGAATTTAAGAGATAACTTTTTTATAAAGAAGGGAGCGCTGGCCGCTCCCTTAAAAGACCGGTCGGAGGTGGCTCCGCTATCAGGAAGCCGTATACTGGGAAGGCACGGCCTGGCTAACCAACCCCATGCCAGCGCCCTTTTCCTGGCCTATGCCGCCACTTTAGACAGGCCGCCAATCCCTCCACCACCAAGAGGCACAGTATAGACCTGTGGAACCATCGTGGTGACAGGCACGGAAGACTGGACCGGAACTGTCACGGGAACGGTCATGCTACTAAGGGCTGGCCTGACATAAGGCACGGCAATCGTCTCAGGCACAACCACCACCCTCGGGACGGTCACAGGACATGCGTCCTGAACGGGCACAGTCACAGGAACCTGCTGAGGAACCGTGGCAGTCGTTATGACCGGCACCTCCGTGGTAACCGGGACGTTACACGATACGGTGGCTACACAATCCTGCGGCGCACCGTACGCCACCGGGCCGCCACAGCCAAACTGGGCCGAGGATGGCAGGGCGACGAGCGCCACTGAAAGCAGTATGAACACTGCCATCAAAACCTTGTAAACCATCTTCATAACTACACCCCCTATTTACGATAGAACAATCCTCTCAAATAATTATAAAAATTACCATATGAAAAAATGCCATTAGGCCTTTTTTATGATAAAAAGAAGCAATATGGCCTTTAAATAGTAAAAGGAGCTTAAATGTAAGCCTGTATTACCATTTAATGCTTATATGGCCTGTTTAGCTTTAGATAATTATTATAAGGCGGGTAATCATAGGGCTGACGGCTTTACGGTCAATGCTAACGGACAGTGGCGCTGAATGATATGGCCGCCAGCCTTCTGGACTAACCTTTTTATACATACGTCTCAACATATCTCTTGAATGCCAGAGAACAGATGTGACATATGTGGCGCATACGAGCTTTTGCCATTTAAGTGTAAGTATTGTAATGGCACGTTTTGCGCCGCCCACCGGCTCCCGGAGAGCCACGACTGCCCCGGGCTAAAGATGCTCAAGCAGCGCCCAATCGGCGAGGTAAAATCCGCTGCAAGGCGTAAGGCCCAGATAAAGATGCCCGCTAAGCTGCCATACGAAGGGAATTATGCGTATATCATCATCGGCATAACGGTTTTAGTATTCATATTACAGCTTTTACTGGATCCATGGCTCACGGGCCTGTTTGACCTCAGCATGGGCTCGCTGCTATCCAGGCCCTGGGGGCTTGTGACGAGCATGTTCCTGCACGCAGGGCTAGCGCACCTGTTCTTCAACATGCTGGCGCTTTTCTTCTTCGGGCCCCTGCTCGAGCGCAGGATAGAGAGCAAGGGCTTTTTAGCCCTCTACTTCGGAAGCGGCATCCTGGCGGGGCTTGTACAGGTCTTCATATTCCCGACGTCTGCCGTGATCGGGGCTAGCGGGGCGATATTCGGGGTGCTGGGCGCCCTTACTGTGCTCATGCCTGACCTGACCGTCATACTATACTTCGTGCCGCTGAAGATGGTGTACGTGACGATATTGTTCGCCATACTCGACCTTTACCCAATGCTGACTGGCACGCCGGACGGGATAGCCCACGCCGCCCACCTGACGGGGCTGGCGGCAGGGCTGGCGGCAGGCTTCTGGTACAGGGAGAGGTATAGGGTTAGGAACGCGCGCTGGCAGGTGTAGAACGCTAAATATATAATTCTCCAGGATTCCTTACTATAGAGATGACCAAGGAAAAGATACTGCGTATACTAAGGGAGTCGGGCGATTATATTTCTGGCGAATCGCTGGCCGACATGCTCGGCGTTTCCAGGGCTGCCGTGTGGAAACATGTCCACATGCTCATTAAGGATGGCTACAGGATAGACGTGGTCCAGGGCAAAGGATACCGGCTGATGAGCGTGCCGGATTTGCTCTACCCTTCTGAGGTCAGGTATGGGCTGCAGACGAGGCTGCTTGGCAAAAATATAGTACACTTTAAGACGACCCCCTCCACCATTATCGTGGCAAGGCAGCTAGCAGAGCATGGGGCAGAGGAGGGCACCACAGTCATAGCGGAAATGCAGACGCAGGGCAAAGGTAGGCTTGGCCGGAAATTCGTGACGCCGCCGGGAGGGCTGTGGATGTCGATCATACTCAGGCCACAGATAGACCCTATGCACGCCCCAAATATTACCCTGCTTGCCGCCGTATCAGTTACTAAAGCGCTCCGCAGGGTGGGGCTCGAGGCGGCCATAAAGTGGCCGAACGATGTCCTGGTAAATGGCAAGAAGATTTGCGGCATCCTTACGGAGATGAGCGCCGAGACCGATGCCGTGAACTACATCATCTTGAGCATAGGCGTCAACGTCAATAACGAGGTGCCGCTGGAAACCGCCACTACGATGAAGGCGGAGCTTGGCCGTGAGGTGGACCGGGTAAAGTTCATGCAGTCGCTCCTGGAGACGCTGGAAGCGGATTATCTCAGGTTTAAGGAGGAAGGCTTCACTCCCATATTGTGGAGCTGGCGCCGCTACTCGGATACGCTCGGCCGCCCGGTGGAGGTTACTTACCAGGACGAGATGGTCACCGGGGTGGCGCAGGACGTGGACGAGGACGGCTCGCTCCTCGTGAAGACGCGAGACGGCTCGATAAGAAAGATCGTGTCTGGCGATTGCAGGCACCTCCGGAGCCTATAAATACTTGTAAACCCTATATTTTTTGGGGTTTACAATGGATAGGGTCAAAAGCCTCGTATATGCGGCGTTGTTCGCCGCACTGACGGCAGTTTCGGCGTGGGTAGTGATACCATTGCCATACGTGCCGATAACGCTTCAGACGTTTTTTGTCATGCTTTCCGGGGCAGTGCTAGGGCCGTATTTCGGGGCGCTATCTATGATAGCATACCTGATTTTAGGGTCTGTGGGGCTGCCCGTATTCGCCAGGGGCCAGGCCGGGCTTGGCGTGCTCGTCGGGCCGACGGGTGGATACCTTATCGGCTTCGTGCTGGGCGCCGTCGTCAGCGGAGCTATCGTGAGAATGCGTAAAAACCAGGGGACTTTATGGTACGCTCTTGCGATGGCCGCCGGAGCTCTCGTCATCTATGCGTGTGGAGTGGCACAGCTCTCGGTGGTATTACACATGCCCATCGACAGGGCTGCCATAGTGGGCGTGCTTCCTTTTATCCCAGGCGACGTTCTCAAGATAGCTGCCGCTTCAATCGTGGCAAAAAGGCTGGACGGAGAGGCAAGGCGTTGATAGAGCTGAGGAGCGTGTCATACTCCTATGGAGGCATCAGGGCGCTCGACCGCGTATCGCTTTCCATTAAAAGAGGCGAGCGCGTTGCGCTCGTCGGCCCTAACTCCTCCGGAAAGAGCACGCTGGCCCGCATCATGAACGCTTTACTTCTGCCCTGCGAAGGCGAGTGCATCGTGGATGGCGTCGACACGAAGGCTGACCCGATGCATGCGAGGAGGGCGGTCGGCATGGTCTTCCAGGACCCGGATAGCCAGATAGTGGCACACAGAGTCCTTGATGATGTGGCCTTCGGGCCCAGGAACCTGGGGCTTCCAGAAAAAGAGGTACAGCGGCGAGTTTTTGAGGCGTTGAAGGCCGTTGGCCTGGAGCCGGATGGAGAGGCCCAGCGTCTTTCGGGCGGCCAAAAGCAGCTGCTCGCCATAGCCGGCGTGCTGGCCATGAGGCCGTCTTACGTCATACTCGACGAGCCGACGGCTTTCCTGGACTGCCGGGGCTCCAGGCTGGTGGAGGACGCCATCTCAGGCTTAAAGGGGCTGGGCGTGGTGATCATCACCCATGACATGGAAGAAGCGGCGCGGGCTGACAGGATAATTGCCCTCAGTGGCGGGAGGGTCGTCGCAGACTCCACGCCAGAGAGGTTTTTCTCTGATGATGCGCAGCTAGCGATGGCGGGCGTCGAGCCGCCTTACTCGTTCAGGCTACGGAAAGCCTCTATTCCCGCGCCCATGGCACATGAGGTGGTCCGATCGTGCCGCTGATAGCAAAAGGCCTTTGTTATACGTATAACAGGGGTGAGCCTGACGAGGTTAAAGCCCTGAATGGCATCGATTTAACGATAGAGGCCGGAGAGCTGGTGCTTGTCGCAGGACCGAATGGGTCTGGTAAGACCACCCTCATGCAGTGCCTGTCGGGCTTGCTGAAGCCGGCCTCAGGCAGCGTGATAATTGATGGCGTTGACGCCGTAAAATGTGGCTCTACGGCCATGTCAATACAATTCCCTGAAAGGGCGCTGTTCGAGAGGACCGTCCTGGACGACGTGACGTTCGGGCCGTTAAACAGGGGTAAGGGCAAGGAGGAGGCGAGGCAGTGCGCAATCCGTGCCATAGAAGCCGTAGGCCTGGGCGACGACGCTCTCCTGGCCCGTCCCATGTCGTTGAGCCAGGGGCAGAGGAGGCTGGCGGCGCTTGCTGGCGTCATCGCCGCCGGGCCGCGCTACCTCTTTTTGGATGAGCCTACAGCAGGCCTTGACTCGAATGGAAAGGAGCGGATAGCCAGAATTATGGCTGGACTAGCTCGAGACGGCATGGCGGTCGTCGTGGCCTCCCACGACCTGGCACACCTAATGGGGGTCTGCGGGCGAATGATAGTGCTAGATAAGGGGAGGGTCGCAATGGATGGCAGGCCTGGCGACATCGTATCACTAGAAGGCCTCGAGCGCATGGGCCTCGCCTTGCCTCCTTCTGCGGCAGTAGCCCGGTGGCTGAGGGGCAAAGGCGTGGACGCGCCATGGGATATAGGGCCGGAGGAGGCGGCAGAGCACCTTAGGAGGATTCTTCATGAAGGCACCCGCATGGATTAAGCTATTAGCCCTGGCCACGCTAAGCGTTATGGTGGTCTGCCTGCCCCAGCAGTGGCTGCCTGCCGCCGCTTTAGCCGTCGCAGCGTTCATCGCGGTTACGGGTGCCCACCTGGCCAGGCTATACAGGATGTTCTTGCCCGCTTTGCCCTTCATAATCATACTGTCGTCGCTACAGGCCCTGCTGCAGGGGGACATCATGCTGGCGGCATCATCCGCCTTCAGGATGGCGCTATTATACGTTTCTGGGTCAGCGGTCAGCGTAACGACGGGCGAGGCGGAGCTTGCCGGGGCCATCGAGGGGGCGCTTCATCCTGTGGACAGGCTTACAGGGTGGAGAGCTGGCAGGGACATCTCCACCATGGTAACCCTCGCGCTGGCTTTTATCCCGATGGTGGGCGAGGAATACCGCTCCATCAAGATGGCACAGGAGGCAAGGGGGATAAGGTATGGGGGGCCTCTAAAAAAGTTAAGGGGTATACAGGCCATCGCCGTCCCCCTGCTTTACTCGCTGTCGCGGCGTGCGGACGATATAGCGCTGGCCATGGAAGCGAGGTGCTACGGCATAAACGGCCACAAAAACCGCGGCGCCTCAATAAATACAGGGCGCTCCAAGCATTAATCATGATCGAGAAGGACCCGGTCTGCGGCAAGGACGTGCCCACCGATAAGGCTATCGTGGTCTTCAAGCTCGGCGATGGCAAGCGCTACCGCTACTTTTGCAGCGAGAAGTGCGCCCAAATTTTCCAGAAGTCGCACCTTGGCCTTTAAATACAATTGTCGCTTAAATAACAAAGAGTAGCCATGGTAGAAGCGCCAGCAAGGAAAATATATCTAAAGATAGCCGGGATGACCTGCGCCTCATGCGTCAAGCGCGTAGAGGACGCCCTCAAGGGATTAAAGGGGGTTTCAGAGGCAAGCGTCAACCTGGCAAACGAGAAGGCGGCCATCGCGTATGATCCGATGAAGGTATCCATTGATGATATGATAAGTGCCGTCAAGGATGCCGGGTACGGGGTGGTCACGGAGACAGCCACGCTCCCAGTCCAGGGCATGACCTGCGCTTCATGCGTCAAGCGCGTAGAGGACGCCCTCAGGGAAAAGCAGGGGGTCATCGACGTGAGCGTTAACCTGGCCACCGAGCGCGTCACAGTCAGGTATAACCCCGAAGAGGCCACGCTTCCAGGGCTAAAGAAGGCCATCATAGAGGCGGGCTATACAGTGCCAGAAATAAAGGCAGAGCGGGAGTTTGTAGACGTGGAGCGCGAGGCCCGACGCAGGGAGATGTCAGACCTCACGGAGAAGTTCGTGTTGAGCGGCATTGCGGCCGCCGCGATAATGGCCCTCATGTTTTTAAGGCCCTACATCCCGATAATCTCCTCGCTGCCCCACGAATGGGTCATGTATATCTCATTTTTATTGGCCACCCCGGTCCAGTTCTGGATAGGCTGGCGGTTCTATAAAGGGGCTTATGCGGCTTTGAAGCATGGCACAGCCGACATGAACGTGCTCATCGCCGTGGGCACTAGCGCCGCATACTTCTACAGCGTAATAGCCACGTTCGCGCCCCGGCTCGTGGCCATCGGCGGAGAGATGCCCGCAACGTATTATGACACGTCGACGATGATAATCGCCTTAATACTCTTAGGCCGGCTGCTGGAGGCGAGGGCTAAAGGCAGGACATCTGAGGCTATCCGCAGGCTGACCGGCCTGCAGGCCAGGACGGCCCGCGTCATTAGGGATAGCCGAGAAGAGGAAGTGCTGGTAGAAGACGTCAAGGTGGGCGACATCGTGGTTGTGAGGCCTGGCGAGAAGATACCGGTGGACGGGGTGGTCATAGATGGCTACTCGTCAGTCGACGAGTCCATGATCACCGGCGAGCCCATCCCTGCCTCTAAAAAGGCGGGCGACAACGTCATAGGGGCCACGATTAATAAGACCGGCTCGTTTAAGTTCAGGGCAACAAAGGTGGGCAGGGATACGGTCTTATCCCAGATAATCAAGATGGTAGAGGAGGCGCAGGGCACCAAGGCACCAATCCAGCGTCTTGCCGACAGGGTGGCCGCAGTTTTCGTGCCCATCGTGATGGCGCTAGCCATACTCACATTCCTGGCGTGGTACTTTCTAGGCCCGCAGCCTGCCTTTCTAATGGCTTTACTGAACTTTATATCGGTTTTAATAATCGCCTGCCCCTGCGCCATGGGCCTGGCCACACCCACGGCCATCATGGTCGGCACGGGGAAGGGCGCCCAGTACGGCATCCTCATAAAGGGCGGCGAGAGCCTTGAGAACGCCCATAAAATCAATACCATAGTGCTCGATAAGACGGGGACCATCACGAAGGGGAAGCCGTCACTGGTGGACGTAGAGCCTGTGCCAGGCTTCAGCGTGAGCGAAATAATACGTTTCGCCGCCTCCGCTGAGAAAGGCTCTGAGCATCCGCTGGGCGAGGCGATCGTGAAGGACGCCCAAGAGCGCGGCATACCATTAACAGAGGCCACGAAGTTCGACGCCATCCCTGGCAAGGGCGTCGTCGCGGAAGTGGAGGGACATATAGTCATGGTGGGCAACTCCAGCCTGATGGAGTATGAGGAGGTGCCACTTGATGAGATGGAGGGGGCTTTCGAGAGGCTTTCCGCCGAGGGTAAGACTCCGATGTACGTCTCTGTTGATGGGAAGCCGGCCGGCGTGGTCGCCGTGGCTGATACTATAAAGGAGGGGTCACGGGAGGCCATAGCCGAGCTTAAAAAGCTTGGAATCGAGGCCATCATGGTCACCGGCGATAACCGAAGGACTGCGGAGGCCATCGCCAGGCAGGTGGGCATCGAAAAGGTGATGGCCGAGGTGCTTCCTCAGGATAAGGCTGAAGTGGTCAGGAAGCTTCAGTCCGATGGCAGGATAGTGGCCATGGTGGGCGATGGCATCAATGACGCCCCCGCCCTTGCCCAGGCCGATACAGGTATAGCCATAGGCACAGGCACGGATATAGCCATAGAGTCCTCTGATATAACCCTTATGAGTGGCGACCTGAGGGGCGTTGTGACTGCCATCAAGCTTAGCCGTGCCACCATAAGGACAATACGCATGAACCTGTTTTGGGCTTTCATCTACAATATAATCGGCATCCCCATAGCCGCGGGAGTCCTCTATCCATGGCTTCACCTGCTCCTGAACCCAATAATCGCCGCCGCTGCCATGGCCTTTAGCTCTGTTTCGGTGGTCTCTAACTCGCTGTTGCTTAACAGGTTTAAGCCATGATAAGTAGAGGTATCATTGCATGGTTAGACGCCTCATCTTTTTCTAGAGACTAAATGGGATGCGCCGCGCGGAGCGCTCTAGTAAAGAGCAAAGCGAAGCCCACATTTAGCCTCAAATAAAAAATCTATCAGCCCGACCATAGTTTAAATAATTCAATATGACTAGAAATTTTTTATTATTTATACTTCACGGAAATCTTTATGTGCAAGAAGAGAGTAGCCTACTGGCGGTGAAACTATTATGAGCGATGTGTACGCCAATTCCAGGTCAACTACGGACACGGCCGTCCGCAAGAAAGACGTCAACCCGACGAGCGGCATGTGCCCTATCTGTATCAAAGACTGTAAGATATTATGCGAGGTGGGCAAGTCTGCCCTAAGAGGTCGAGAGGTACTATATCCTGACACAGAGGCGTTCGGGCACTCCACGGCATCTTCAAACAAGGATTATGGCCTTGACTGGTCCGACTTCCAGATATTGACTGATGTGATGGGAGCCCGGGGCATCGAGCCCGATCCGGATAAGGCAACCTTCCCTGCAGTGGATATAAGGACGAAAGCAGGCGGCGTGCCATTGGAAGTCCCGGTGTTCACGGCGGGCCTTGGCTCAACTGCGGTGGCGAAAAACTACTGGGACGGCCTGGCGGTCGGAGCGGCCATCTCCGGCTCGATGCAGGTCATCGGGGAAAACGTGTGCGGCATGGACATGGACGCCGTCATAACGAACGGCAAGGTAACCAAGTCGCCAGACCTGGACTACCGCGTCAAAAAGTACCGGGAGTTCTGGGACGGCAAGCATGGCGACATAGTCGTGCAGACGAACGTAGAGGACCAGAGGCTAGGAACTGACGTGTACGCCCTCTCCAGGCTGGAGGTCAACGTAATCGAGAGGAAATGGGGCCAGGGCGCCAAGGCGATCGGCGGCGAGGTGAGGATATACGACCTCAAGAAGGCCATCGAGCTTAAGAAGAGAGGCTATGTAGTCATTCCCGATCCGGAGGACCCCGCTGTCCAGAAGGCCTTTAAGGACGGCGCTTTCAAGACCTTCGAGAGGCACTCGAGGGTGGGCTTCCCCCAGTTCGAGGGGTTCGTCGAGGACGTAGAGTGGCTGCGCGACCAGGGCGCTAAGAAAGTATTCCTGAAGACAGGAGCGTACAGGCCCGCGGCAACGGCTTTCACCCTCAAGTGCGCTTCTGCGGCCCACGTCGACCTGCTAACCATCGACGGCGCGGGCGGCGGCACTGGCATGAGCCCTGTCCCGATGATGAACGATTGCTCCACGCCTACCGTTTATCTGGAGGCGCAGGTGATGAATTGCGTCAGGATCATGAAAGAGAACGGCATGTATGTGCCCGATATCGCATTCGCGGGCGGCTTCGTGAACGAGACCCAGATATTCAAGTCGATGGCCATGTCCGACCTGGGCACCGGCCCAACCGTCAAGGCGATAGCGATGGCCAGGGCGCCGATAACGGCCGTCATGAAGTCGACCTACTTTAACGAGCTGGCGAAGAAGAACGACCTCCCCGCGGGCTTCGCCAAGGCCTACACGTCTGACCCCACCAAGTTCATGATAGCCTACAGCGATCTGGAAAAGAAGTACGGCGACGACGTCAAGAAGATACCGGTTGGAGCCATAGGCCTGTACACCTACTGGCATGACCGCATCGCCGTCGGCCTCCAGCAGCTGATGGCTGGCTGCCGCAAGTTCAAGCTCGAGTGCATATCGAGAAACGATATCGCGTCCATCTCCGAGAGGGCTGCGAGGGTCACCGGCATACCGATGATATCAGATGTCGAGTCGGACCTTATGTCGCGCATCCTGCTCGACGGCTCGGGCGGCGACGTGAACGTGAAGTCGATGTCTAAGAAGGAGCAGGTAGCCATCAAGAGCAGGATACAGTAAGCAATCTGGTACCCACCATCGGGTACCAATTACCTATTTTTACTATCATAGTAGAGCTTAAGTAATAATAGCTCCGAGTTTGTCATCGTGGCATAAAGGTTTAATATGAACACTATAGGGTCCCTGATGCCGTAGCCGTATACGGTGAGGCAGAAAGACCCCGCTATGAGGATTAATACGTAATAGGCGGAGATGTCCCGTGCGCTTTTCGTGCTCAGCATGCGGTAGCACTGGGGGAGGAAAGCGAACGATAGCAGGATGCTGCCTATTATCCCGAAGGCCGTCAATTCGAGTATTGCCATTATTACACAAGCCATGGTAGTTAGTGGCTGTAAAATATAATAGTGTTTTGGTTTACTAACCACAGAGGACGCATCGGGTAATAACCATAGAGGACACAGAGGCTTTAATATTAACCACAGAGGGTATACAGAGAACATTCACCACAGAGGCCACAAAGGACACAAAGAGAATATTAACCACGGAGGTTCACAGAGGCCACAGAGGCTTTAATATTAACCACAGAGGGTATACAGAGAACATTCACCACAGAGGCCACAAAGGACACAAAGGACACAAAGAGAACATTCACCACAAAGGACACCAGTAGTTACGATGTTTTCTAGTGGGTTGTTGGGTGATGGTTTGGGTTTTTTCTTTTTTGTGTGTATTTTAGTGGTGGTCGTGGTGGTGTTTGTAAAAGGAGTGTTATGGTTTGGTCTGCTTTTGTTTTCTGGTTAGGTCGATAGCGTTCGCTGGGAGTGTGTGTGGTTTTATCGTCTAACTGGTTGTTACTAGCCACGTTCTTTCTCCTTGTTCTCCCACGTCTCATCTTCCAGGACTAGGATGTGTCCTAGCATTCTTTTAAAAGCTTTCATGGTCATGTACACGGGCATTGTTTTTACGAGGAGTTTCCAAAGGTTGGCGAGTATAAGGCTGATAGTCTCTAATAAGAGCCGGTAGGCCATGCTGGTGCTGCTCGTAACCGCGTCCACCATGTTCTTAGCGAGACAATTCTCGATGTTCCACCGGTAGGGGTAGTGGACTTTTACCATGACGTCTTCGATGTTGCTCACATAGGCATAGTACTCGTTGCATGGGTCGTACTGGAAGTGCATCTTCACCACCAGGTCTCCCCCAGTCCCACTCTTCATCAAATAATCCTTAACCATTACACCGTCGAGGACTGACTCCTTGTACAGTTCGTCTGTTCTACTATTCAACTTGTAGGGGGTTAAAAAGTTCATGCCCCTAGCTTCTATAACGTTGTAAACGTCCACACTGCAGAAATAACGGTCCATGAGCACCAATCCTGGAGAGCAGGGCAGTCTCTCCAAGAGTTTTTCTACCATGATAGCGTTGGTAGCCCCTTGCTCGTAGGGCTGGATGGCGAGGGCGAGGAAGCTACCCCGCCCGGTCAGGCCACAAACCCCGTACCTGAGACACCTCTTCATCTTATCCCCTTTCAACACGTTCACCGTGTACATGTTCTTCCGACCATTGTAAGCCACATCGTGGAAATCAATACTCAGGTCATGATTCTACGAGCAGGTCTTCAAGGCTATCCGGGCGGACAAGGCGAGCAACACGTTACACTTTTCAACCACCTCACCCTGGGTATCCGTCCGAGTTTAAGCGCCACGTCAGGGCTCATAGCCTTATGGCACAAAAAATCCTCGATACTCGTACAATCCAACGAACACCCGACCAGGTATAACAGTCTTTTACCCATCCCTTATACTCAAATGAAACAGTTTGGAGAACTTCCTGGATAAAGGTTTTAAACTCTTCGAACAAAACACCCCTTCAGGGGCTATTAGCCTGGATGATGCTACTAGTTTCATAACCTAAACAAGCAGCCCAAAAGCTAATAGCCCTTAGCTTCCTAAACCACCACAACCCCCTAAAACACAACCACCAACACACCATCGTAACTACTGGACACAGAGGATTTTTGTTTCCTAAAGGGGGGCTAGTCGCCCCCCTCGGAGACCCCCTTTAACAGCTCAATCATTTGATATACCATTATTTAGTATAATAAATGGAAGATAAATGGAAGACACACAATAAATAAAAAGAATCTCATTTATAATAGATAGAAAGAGGGTCTCTCAGGGGGCGACTAGCCCCCCTTTAGTAATAAAAGCCTCTGTGGCCTCTGTGAACCTCCGTGGTTAATATTCTCTTTGTGGCCTTTGTGGCCTCTGTGGTGAATACCCAATGTATCCTTTGTTGTTTAGATGCAGAGTTCGAGGGCGAGCACCATAGCAGAGGAGAAGATAACCACGGGCGTCACGATAAGGCCCGTCTTAATGAACTCAGACACACCAGTACTCCATTTCTCAGCCTTAGCGCACTCCAGCCAGAGTATGCCTGCTAAGGCACCAGTGATGGTGATATTAGCACCCAGGTTGCTGCCTATCACCAGCGAGTACGCCATTGCCAGCGCCATCTCCGGGGTGGCCGCAATGCCCGAAGTGATCGGCACCATCATGGCGGTCATGGGGATGTTATTCACGACGTTACACAGGAAGGCCGAAGCCATGGATATGAAGAAAGTGGTATAAACCGGGTTCTGGCCCACAATAGATAGGATGACGCCGCCGACGATGGCGTTCACGCCGCTCACCTCAAGCCCCTTCACAACTATAAAGAGGGATAACACGAAAACGACCACCCTCCATGATATGCGCCTCGTCCTCATGACCGGCTTTCTCTCCGCAATGTAGATGGCAAGGGCCCCTATTGTGGTAACCACTGAAAGGGGAAGGGTGAGCCAGTTTGCAAAGCCACACCCGATAAGGACGAGGACGAGCGCCGCAAGCCCAACCGCCACCATCGGCCTATCCTTGATTAGCTCCCTGGCGTTTACATCGCACGACATCGGATAGGTGCCCCTTACCTCATCCTTAAACATGTAATAAAAGATGACGAAGTTCACGATAATGGCCGCCATCGTGGGCAGGAACATGTACACGGTAAAGTCGAAGTACCCGAGCTTGAAGGCGTCCCCTATAAGTATGTTGGTCAGGTTGCCTATGTATAGGAACATTGAGGCGATGTTCGCGGCGAAGAAGAAAGAGTACATGAAAGGCTTCGCGTCAAGCCCCGCCCTCCGGCAGAACTTCAGGATGATGGGCGTGAGGGTGAGGATGGCTATATCATTAGAGGTGAACGCCGTTATGAAGCACGTCACTGCATATGTATAGGTGAACAGCTTTTTCTTATCCCCTCCAGCCAGGTGCATGGCCTTGACCGCGCAATACTCGAAGAACCCGTAATCGTCGAGGAACGTGCTTATGACCATTAATTCTATGAGCATGAGGACGACATTCCAGGTGGTCACAAGGGGGGTGCCATACTCGGTTGAGAACCCCAGGGCCTCCAGGATGTGGTGTGGCTGCAGGAAGAGGGACATTAACACGGCCCCCAACAATGCCCCTGTGGCCTCGTTCAGCTTCCACGGCCTCACCATTATCAAAAAATACGTCAGGATGAATACGACGATCTCGCCTATCATGCGATATCTGCCCTTGGATATGAGCCCAGCACCTTGAGCGTAGTGCATTTATCCTTCAAGGCAGATATAGCTTCCCTTAAAAGGGCGTCGTCCCTATGGCCTTCCACGTCGATAAAAAACCAATAGTCGCCCAGCAATTTTTTTGATGGACGGGACTCAATCCTTGTCATGTTGATCTGGCGGTGGGCGAACTCTCCTAAAAAGTCGTATAAAGCTCCAGGCCGGTCCCTGTCGAGATAGACTGCGAGGGAGGTTTTATCGTGGCCCGTGGGCGCGGCCTCCTTCCTGCCCAGGACTATGAACCTCGTATAATTATTAGGGTGGTCCTGGATGCCCTCCTTCAAGACTTTAAGCCCGTATTTTTGGGCGGACTCGGAGCAGCCTATGGCGGCCATCTCCGGGAACTCCTGGGCCAGCCGTGCCGCATGGGAAGTGCTGCCGGTCGTCCTGACCTCAGCTCCGGGGAAGTGCTCATGTATGTAGTGGCGGCACTGGCCGAGGGCTTGAGGATGGGATACTATTATCCTGATATTCTCTAAAGACCCCCTGGACATGAGGCACTGCTTTATAGGAAGTATCACCTCGCCAATGATGGGCGAGCTAATGTCAAGCAGGAGGCCCATGACCGCCCCTACCGGGCCTTCCAGCGAGTTCTCGATGGGCAGGATGCCCTCGTCGCAGGCGCCTTCTTCTACGGCTATAGCCACCGACTCCATGTCGTCCATAAATATTAGATCAGCGTCTCGCGACCACTTCCTGGCGGCCATTTCCGAGAACGTGCCCTCAGGGCCTAATAAGCATAGCTTCATCATGATAATATTGGAAACACGGCATATTTAACCTTGATGAGAAAAGGCTAGGCCTGAGGCCTCAGGGTGCCTGCCCCGCCTACGCTTTTCATCGCCTCTTCATACTCCCTATTAATGCGGGCTTGCTCGGCGTCAACGAACGCCTTCAGCTTGGCCAGGGCCTTAAGCTTCTGGTCGGGATCGAGGTTGTTCATAAGCGCCTTCCCCTTCTTCGTGAGCAGAATCGTCAGATGGTCGGGGTTCACTCTTTCTGCTTCCAGCAAAGATGATATGAAGGCGTTTATGAACGACTCGAAATCCCTCTCGCTCTCTTCCAGGAGCGCTACTCCTTTTTCGGCTATTTTGTATACGCGTCTTGCCCTCTCCCCGTCCTTCTCTTCCCATGAGGTGATGTAGCCATTTTCCTCAAGGCTGTTTAGAAGCTTGTAGATGGCTGAGTGGGATGGCTTCCAGTGGCCTTGGGTGTGGCGCTCTATGTCCTGCATGAGCATGTACCCGTGCTTGGGCGTCGTGCGGAGAAGCATCAGCACGAAGTAGTTCAGGCTTGCCCTGCTGGGGTTTTGGAAGAACGTGGGAATGGCCACAGACATAATCGACATTATATATTCTGTTAATTTATATTTTAGTATTACATGTCTTGGAAAAACATATGTGGAGGGGTTTTTTTCACAGGTCGGATAGTTTGACATCACATCTTCTATTTTTAGAGGCCGAATAGCCTCCAATAACAGAACCATCTACCCGACCATTGTTTTTAGCTTATATTCTACAGCACATCAAAACATACATTTATTTACCGTGTGTTCCATAGGGGGAGAGCGTGGTCTAAATGAAGTTTAAAATCGGCGAACTCGTCGTAATAGGAGGCATCGCCTTATTTCTTTTGCTTGTCCAGGTCATCTCGCTCCTCCTCGTCCCGCCCCTGGTCGGATACGACCTCAGGGCCTTCGGAAACCCAGAGAGCGTATGGAATCCTATCTATTACGTCGTCTTCCTACTGCTTTTCACGGTGGTCATGCTTGTCATCATAAAGTATAAAGTGAGGTGGCTCATGCAGGCAATCATGGGGGTAGCCATACTCTCCACCCTCACATACGTCTTTTTTGGCATCGCCGTGCTGGTCGCTCCGTCGGCAGACTTAGTAGTAGTAACCGCCGTGTCCGGACTCGCCTCAATCCTGCTCGCCGCCCTCATAGTTTTTTATCCTGAGTGGTACGTCGTCGATGTTGTTGGCGTGCTCGTCGCGGCAGGGGCGAGCGCACTTTTCGGCGTATCGCTGGCGATCATGCCAACGCTAATACTGCTGGCGCTCCTGGCGGTTTACGACTATATCGCAGTGTATCGGACGAAGCACATGATAAGGCTCGCAGAGGGCGTCATGGACCTGAAGATACCCATCATGTTCGTCATGCCCAGACGATGGGGCTATTCCTTCGCGAGGGCCGGGGGCATGCAAAAGGAAGGGGAGAAGGAGGCGTACTTCATGGGCCTGGGCGACGCGGTCATGCCCACCATGCTCGCCGTCTCGGCCAACGCATTCCTCGACGTGCCCAGGCTCCTGGGCTTCATCAACGTCCCAGCCCTTGGATCAGTGGCCGGCACGCTAGTCAGCTACTTCGCGCTAATGTATGTCGTGGTGAAACTGAAAAAACCCCAGGCAGGGCTGCCATTCCTCTGCACCGGATCCATCGTAGGGTTCCTGCTCGGCTGCCTGGCGGCCGGCGTCAGGCCATTCTAGGGAGTCATCATGGCCCAGCGGTGCCTCGGCATCATCTCTTCTTTCTGGAGGGCGGGAGGCTCACTTCAGCCTCCTTTGCCTCTATCATCTCCACGAGCCTGTTCCTGGCCTCCATGACGCCCTCGCCCGTGAGCGTGGACATATACACGTCAGCCTCCACGGGCTGACAGCCCACATCCACCTTGTTGGCAGCCACGAGAACCGGCATCTTCACGAACCGCTTCACCTCGTTTAAAAGGTTGTGCTGCTCTTCAAGGCTGTACCCACACGTCTCGCTCGGGTCCAGTATGAATAGAACGACGTCGCCCACGTGCATCAGGGCGGCTATGGCCTGGCGCTCTATATCATTACGCTCCTTCAGGGGGCGGTCGAGAAGGCCCGGGGTGTCGATGACCTGGTAGCGCCTTCGCTTATACACGAAATGGCCTATGGTTATCTTCTTCGTGGTGAAAGGATACTGCGCTATCTCGGGCCTTGCTCCCGTGGTGTCCGCGACGAAGCTAGACTTGCCCACGTTTGGATAGCCAGCCACGACTATCGTTGGCTCTTCCTTTATATCAGGCAAATCCTTGAGCTTGTTGCGGGCGTCGTTAAGAAACCTCAAATCATCGTCCACGTCATAAACTATAGAGGATATCCTGCCGTATGCCTGCTTCCTGACGGCAACAGGGTCCTCGCTCTTTCGCATGATGCCCACGTACTTCCTCGATAGCTCCTTTACCTTCGAGGCTGCCCAGTTGAGCGAGGCCAGCGACATCTTCAGCCGGTCGACGCCCACGAGTATGTTGGTCACGTCCCTATAAAAATCGCTCATCTTATCCAGGCTGGGCCAATCGCTGGCGACGTTTCTCAAGTTATCCGCGATGATATTGCCCGCGGTCAGGAGCATGGACTCCTCCAGCTCCCTCCTGTTGGTGACCTCCTTTATCTTCCCCCTGCCCGCCCTGGCAGCCCTCGAGTATGCCTTGTCCAGCAGCTCGTCCGCGGTCGGCACTGTGCGTATCCTCTCGAAAATCATGATCGTCCATAAAGACAAGCTCGAAGTATATATAATTAGCATTTTAACGGGATTTTTAAGAAAAAGTTATATCGATGAGAGGAATCTTAGCTTTGAAGCAATGGAGGCCTTCTCCTGGTAGAAGATAGAGAGATAAACATGGGCGGAGGGTGGAAGATGACCATCCGCATGGACGTGGATAAGTACGGCAAGTCCTTCATAGAGATAGCTAAGGTAAGGAACGAGCGCAAGATAGGCAGGTTCAAGCTAAACCCACGCTACGCTAAGGAGCTGGGCGAGCTCCTTATAGACTTTTCGAAGGAGGCCGAGGCCGCCGGCGAAGGGCCAGAATAGCTAGGCTGCTGGCTGGCGCTTACGGTAAACGCCCTTTTTGCCGGCGTGCTCCACCTTCTCGATGAGGCCTTTCATGAGCATGCGGTCCCTTATCAGCGGGAAATAGAACAGCTTGAAAGTGGGGTATGGGACGCCTATCTCCTCGGCATTATAGCCCTCCTTTAAGGCTCCGACGGTCACGTTTTCGCCCTTATCGAACGCCCTTGAGACCATCTCGAACGCCTTCTCGATGACCTCGGGCTTAACCTTATGGTACCTGTCATGGGCAAGGTACCAGTCTATGTCGGCGTGGACGTCGTAGCCCTCAGGCCCCAGCGCCTCGGGCACTATACGGGCCTTTTTTGGCCTCCCTTTCCTCGCCGGCCTCACCTGTACGCTGGCTTCAAGGCTTTCCACGCGGTCCTGAAGGGCCATCACCCTCTGACGCAGCGCCTCCACGGCGCTCTTGAACTGCGACAGGGAAGTAATCTCCCTCTGCATGCCGCTTTCCATCGCGCTCCTCAAAATGTTATTCAGGTGGGTGGAGAATTTTTCCTCGCCCCTCGTCTTCATGAGCCACTCGGCGACGTCTCTGTCTATGGTGCCGCCAATATGTACCTTCTTGCTGGTACTCATTTTATTTGCCATAAATATCATATAACACTTACTACTTATTTATATAAAAATATTAACATCGGCCCTGGCGCACAGTGATTAACTCGTATCACGATGGGCGAATCATGGGAAGACCTCATTAAAATATCGAGAAAACTTTTCTGATGACTGCGAAAAAATATTAATAGAATGGGAGGGACTCTTCTACAGGTATCCGCTCAAGGAAGCGTGCATCATGGTGAAGACCCCCGACTTCATAAAAAATTTCGAGGCAAGGCACCCGGAATTTTATGGCTTTTTACAGGACATCGCCTTCTCGCTCGCAATAGTGGCGGCCATATCTCTAGCGCTTTATCTGTATGCCGGCACATGGCCCCCGATGGTGAGCGTTAACGGAATAAGCATGTACCCAAACATGGAGAACGGGGACCTGGTCTTCATTCAGGGCCTTAACAGGGGGGACATCCAGACCTATGAGAACTCCATGCTCACGGGCTATAAGATGTATAATAATTATGGAGATGTCATCGTATACGTGCCCTATGGCGACACCTCCAGAGAGTACGTAATCCACCGGGCTATGCGATGGGTGGAAGAGGGCCAGCCCATGTGGAGTGGGGGGCCTCCCGCGCCCCACTCTGGCTACATCACGCTGGGCGATAATAATCACGGGATCTACGACCAGATGGCGCCCTCCATATGTTACGGGGAGCCCGTGAAAAAGGAGTGGATACTGGGCATAGCACGGTTTAAGCTCCCATATCTGGGATACCTCAGGATGCTCATCCCACGATGATCGTCTAGCGGCTCTTCTTATACGCCTTACCCGCCGAGAAAGCGTCGGCCAGGCGCTCGCCAACCCTATAATATTTGCCATCCGAATATATGAGGGGGTCGACCTTCTTGATGTCGGGCGAATCGCCAGCTACGGCTTCCTGCGCCACATACGTTTCCACGATCTCGCCAACGACAAGGACATGGCTTCCGCAGTCCATCGTGTTAAAAAGCTTACACTCTAGATTGACAGGGCACTCCTTAATCATCGGTGCTGTCTTCAGCTTACCGTAGAAGCTCTCGAAAACCCTGGACTTATCAACCCTCGCACCGGTGGTGATGCCACAGTAATCTGCCTCCACGACCTGCCTCGTCGAGGGAACGTTTATGCTGAACGTCTTATTCTCGTTTATTCCCTTGAGCGTATGCCTTGCCTTATTGATGGCGACCGCCACCATGGGCGGAGCCATACACGCTATGCTACACCATGCAGCCGCCATGTAGTTAGGTTTGCCTCCAACGCTCGCCCCCACGAGTACGGTGGGCATGGGGTACATGAGCGTCTTTGGGCCCATAGTAACTTTATCCATAAGAATCTCCTCATTTATATTATCGTCTTTGATAAGATAAAAGTATCAAAGGTCATATAGCCATGTGACGTCTACGCCATACTCTGACGGGTCCATCCCCATCTCCCCGGACCCGTGGTAGTCGGACGCCATCGTCAGCCTCAGCCCATGCTTTTTGGCCTGCCTGGCCGTCCACTCGTTCATCTTGCGCTCCTTATCTAGCAGCTCTCTCATGGAAAGGCCTCCCAGGCTTTCATTCCTCACCTTATAGCGGTACTTGCAAAGCTCTATGGCCTCTCCGCCCGCCACCAGAAACCTCTTTAATAAAAGGCTGGTGTCATTCCCGAAGTCGAACGGGTGCGCCAGCACGGGCACGCCTCCCCACCCCTTTATGTAGGATACGGCCTCCTCCATCGTGACCTCGTACTCGATGGGCACCCATAATTTCGAATCCATGAAGATGCCCATAAGCTCCTTTTCGCTGATCATTATGCCCTGCCTCCTGGCGTTCGCCATCATGCTTTGAAAGACGCTTGGCTTTATCCCGACCGTCGGCTCCCAGCCCGGGTACTTAGCCTCAAAGTGCCTATTCAGGTTCTCCAGGAAGCGCCTATCCGAGTCGTCCCTGGCGTCTGCAACCCTGCGCAGCACCCGCCTCACGTCGCTATTTATGTCGATGCCCAGCCCTACGACGTGGACGCAGCTAAAGCCCTGCTCGTACTTCGTGGTCATCTCGACGCCGTGGACCATTTTGATGCCCATGCCTTCTGCAAGCCTCGCCGCGTCGGGATAGGCGTCAACGCAGTCGTGGTCGGTTATGCTCAGCAGGCCTATGCCGCCCGACGAGGCTGTGACTACCACCTGCTCAGCCGCGTACAGGCCATCGCTATAGTTAGTGTGGACATGGGTGTCTATTAACATGCGCCATCATAGGTCTGCCAGCAGGGATAAAAAGTTTTTAGTGGCCGGCCACCATCCCTCGAGTACCTGCTCTAGCGACGGTAAGTGTGGCCTCACCCGCTGTCTATCGTCGGCGCGAAGCAATGGCGCAGGAAGCTAGAGGCTAAACTCGATCCCCACGTTTTCTTTAAGGGCCTTCTCGTAGACTACGTGGCCCACGGCGACGTCCTGGATGCCCAGGCCGGTCGAGTCGAATATCGTGATCTCATCGTCGCTCGTGCGGCCAGGCACCCGGCCGATGATGACCTCGCCTATGGTGCCAGCAAGCTTTTTTTCATTAATTAGGCCCTGCCTCCAGGGAACGTTTATCTCGCCGCTATGTGAGGCCTGCTCGATTGAGTCCACGAATACTCGGGCCTTAATGGTAAGGGCGGACTCGAGTTCCTGCTTGCCCGGGGCGTCAGCCCCTATGGCGTTGATGTGCGTGCCAGGCTTCACCCAGTCGGCTATCAGCACCGGCCGCCTCGCAGGGGTGACGGTGGCGACTATATCCGCGTCGGCCACTTCTTCCGCAGTCTTGTACGCGCGGGCATCGTAGCCCAGCTCTGCCCTCACCCTCCCCGCGAAGGCGTCGGCGTGCTCCATGTGGCGGCTGTACACCTTTACAAGCTTAACGCGGGAGCCAAACACCTCCCTGTAGGCGAGCATCTGGGTCCACGCCTGGTGGCCGCTCCCTATGACGCCTATGACCGATGAGTCCTTCCTGGCCAGGTACTTTGCGGCGACGCCCCCCGCCGCCCCGGTCCTCAGGTCTGTCAGGCCGCCAGCGTTAATAATACAAATAAGCTTTCCGGTCATTGGGTCGTTCAATAAAAGGGTGGCCATGACGGTGGGCAGGCCCTTCGAGGGATTATCAGGATGGACGTTGACCCACTTGACCCCTGCCTTATTAACGGAGGGCACGTAGGCGGGCATGGCCCTGAAGTCGCCATAGCCCTCGATGTCCAGATATATTTTTCCGGGCATCCTCGTCCTGCCCTCGGCGTACTCCGCAAAGGCGCGCTCAACCGCGCCAATCGCATCCCTCATGGGTAGCAGCCGCCTGGCTTCGGCATCGTTGATAAGCCTGACCATGATATCACACTAAAAGAAAATATAAGCGTTTTTATTATAAAAGCTTAAGACTTCCAGAGCCCGTGGAGGTTACAGTAGGCCCTCACGGCCACTGCATCTCCCCTGGCATCGAACTCCGCCTCGGGCTTTTCCCCGGGCTTTAAAAGCCTTCTACAGGAACGACCCTCTGAGATGGCCTCTATCCATTCGATGTAGTGCTTCTCCTCCATGGGGTGCGGGACCACACCGACCTTAACCCTGATGCCCGCCGCGGACTTTTCGACGACGGGCACGTGCTTTTCCTTGCTGGCGTCCACCGTGTTCTCCTTTTGCAGAGACATGGGCTGCCCGCAGCATATCAGGTTTACCCCGCCACCGGCGTGGACGACCTCGATTATGTTGCCGCAGATGCTGCATTTATATATTGAGTATAGCTGAGCCATGATATCGCCCTAAAATGTCTCGCACATGACCTGGTAGTATGAGCGCTCGTGGTCGCAGGACGGGCACTTCGCCGGCGGCTCGGTGCCGAAGTGCATGTAGCCGCACTTCCTGCAATACCACCAGACAGGCTCCTTCTTCTTGAACACGGTGCCCGCCTCCACCTCGGCGAGCAGCTTAGTAAACCTCTGGCCATGATGCCTCTCCGCCATGGCAATAGACTCGAGGCGGCCAGCGACATCCTTATAGCCCTCGGCCCTGGCCACCTTTGCAAACTCGGGGTACATAGTCGTGAACTCGTAGGTCTCGCCAGCGACGGCCGCCTTCAGGTTCTCCAGCGTGGTCCCCCAGACAGTGGGGGCGGCCGCCTCGACGCGCACCTCATCGTATTTTTCAGTGGCCTTAGCCTTTAGCTGGCCTATCATCTTGAGCAGCCACTCGGCGTGCTCGTTCTCGTTCATCGCCGTGATCTCGAAGACCTCGGCGATCTGCTCATAGCCCTCCTTGCGGGCGGTGCTCGCATAAAAAGTATACCTGTTGCGGGCCATGCTTTCGCCGATGAAGGCTTTTGTAAGATTCTCTATCGTTTGTTTCATAAGCGACACCTATCGATTATTATTTATCTCATCGCATGGTTTAAATCCTTCTCCCTGAAGGGGCTGGTCAGAGGGATTTCACCCTCCTTGCCAGTTCCCGGCCCATTTCGGCACAGCGTTGCAGCTCTTTTTCGTCAGGCCTGTAATATACCTCGAATCCCTCGTTGATGACGTCTATTCCAGCCGCCCTCATGTCAGCCGCCACGAGCTTTATTGCGCCACCCTTGCCGCCGTGAGAGCCGAAGGCGAACCCGATCTTTTTCTTGGCTAGTTTCCCTGGCTCAAGGCCTTTTAGGTAGCTTAAAAAGTCGGCCACGGTCGGGTACATCTGGTTTTGCAGGGTGGGCGACCCAATCAAAACGGCCCTGGAGTCCAGCATGTCCGGCACGATATTGCTGCGGTGCGTGCCCTCTGCCTTGCCGTCCTTGAGCACATAGACCTTGACCTCTACGCCCTCCTCCATGATGCCCTCCGCGAAGGCTTTGGCCATAGCGTCTGTGGAGCCGTGCATCGAGTCGTATACTATCGTCACCTTGTCTTTCGAAACCCCGTTGCACCAGTTCACATAAGCGTTAACGATATCCGCAGCGTAGGAGCGCCATATGACGCCATGGCTCGGGGCGATCATCTTGATATCGATGCCAAGCCTTCCCGCCTCTTCAAGCTTCTTGAGCACGCGGGGCGCCAGGGGGATTATTAAATTGGCGAAGAACTTCTGGGCGTGCCTCAGCGTCTCCTCTTTGCCTAGCTGATCGTCGAAGCGCTGCGAGGATGCGATGTGCTGGCCGAAGGCGTCGTTGGGGAAGAGAATCTTCTCCTCCACCAGGTACGTGAACATGCTGTCGGGCCAGTGCAGCAGTGGCGCTTCCAGGAACGTGAGCGTCCTGTCCCTGCCCAGGCTCAACGTGTCTCCGCTCTTAACTATCCTGAAGTTCCAGTCCGTGGTATCATAATGCTTCGAGAAGCCCTGCCTGGCGTTGGCGGTGCAATACACCGGCGCTCCGGGTAACAGCTTCGTCAGGGCGGGCAAGGTGCCGGAGTGGTCTTTTTCCACGTGGTTAGCTAT
The DNA here is from genome assembly GCF_000251105.1 of Methanocella conradii HZ254. Classification (GTDB taxonomy): domain Archaea; phylum Halobacteriota; class Methanocellia; order Methanocellales; family Methanocellaceae; genus Methanocella; species Methanocella conradii. The sequence goes on from NC_017034.1 coordinate 2,311,506, forward strand.
CAGATAATCGATCTTCTTCGGATCGACGACCGACCTGATACGCTCTAGTATCTGGTTGTCGAATCCCGGGTATGCGCTATCGATCAGGGCGATCTTGTCGCCAACGACCAGGTATGCGTTGTATGTGGTGCCCGGCAGCGTGTATCCGTGATAGTCACGGATGTTCCAATCGATGGCTCCTACCCAGTATACGCCTTTCGTTATTTCTATTGCTTTCATAGGTCCTCACTTATACCATATTGTTCGTATATTCACGAACGTTCTATTATATGCGAACAATAACTATTTGTAGTTTATGGTCTATTGTGGAATGGATGAGACTAAAAAAGATGGATGAGCGGACGGTGGGGCTTTTTGCCACACAGGAAGGCGTAAGCGCGGTGGATAGCCAGGTGCGCATGAATATACTCTCCATGCTCCGCGAGCGGGAGATGGGCTTCGACGAGATAGTGGCATCCACCGGCAGAGCCAAGTCCACCATATCAGTACACCTGCGGAGCCTTGCCGATGAGGGGATCGTGTCGTCCAGGCCCGACCCTGCCGATGCTCGCAAGAAGATATTTTTCCTGAGCTCAAGCTACCTTGGAGGATTATCGAGGCGGCGCAGGATTGAAAAGGACATGGAGGAATACATATCGAAACATGCCCTATCATCGGATGACCCCTTTGAGTTCTTCCGGCTTATGTTCCGCACAATCAGGGTGGCCCTCCTAAGCGAGGGAATAGACCTGGACCCTGTTTTGCATGAGGCTGGCGAGAAAGTGGGGGAAGCCCTGTATACGAAGGTGGCTGACCCTGACCTGAGTAAGCTATTAAGTAGCCTGGCCACGTTCTGGAAGGCGCAAAGGCTGGGACGCATGGAGGTGAAAAGCCTGGAGCCTCTTATAATCCACGTTTATGACTGCTTCGAGTGCCAGGACCTGCCATTTTTAGGCCGGCCAGCCTGCGCCTTTGACTCCGGCATACTTGAGGCCATCTTTTCCAGGCATTATAATAACAATGTGAGCGTAAAAGAGACGAACTGCTACGCCATGGGCGATGGCTATTGCCGGTTTATCGTCGAGAATAAGAAATGAGCATTTTAATTTTCAGATTTGGCCGCTAGCTTATTACTTTCCATTCCGTGACATCCTCCCGCCAATTTATTGGCGGGCATCCTATATTATGCGCTCGCGCGGCTTTTCATATTCATCCGCACTTTCAGCCTGTCATCTCTCTTGCCGCTGTGTTGTACGCTGCGTTGAGGTCGGCGTCCAGCTTAGCGCCGCAGGAGTGGCACAGGAGCCACCCTTCATAGAACTTCCTCGCGACCAGCCTGCTCCCGCAGCAGTGGCACGTGTTCGACGTGTTCCTCTCGTCGAGAAGCGTTGTGGGTAGTCCGCGCTCAGCCCTTTTGAGAACAATATAGCTGCGCTGTCTACCGTAGCTCCACTTTCCTATTCTCTTTCGGAGCGCTGGCCTACCATTCCCACGATACTGCGCCTGCTTGAATCGGGTGTTCCCAACAGCTATTGTGTAGCCGTTCTTCCTTATAATCTCGAAGTCGCTTATCTCGGCTCCTTCTAGCTGTTTGAGGTGCCAATAAGAAGGGTTCAAGGCACATCCATAGTGTTGCCCTTCACGATAGTGCCAGTATGCATCCACAACAAGAAGGAGGAGTTCTCGCTTTTCTCTATCCTGCCCGTGCGATAGTCCAGACGACACGATACTTTATGGCGGAACGATAGTGTGGACGGCTCGCTCTTTTCTAGCCGCTTCAGCCGTTTCTCCAGCTTCTCCCGCTCGTCGTCTCCACAGCTGGCGAGTTCTTCTATAAGCCTGTCGTACCTGTACTGCCACTCGTCATGCTTGTCCTCGTAGCTCCGCCACATCCAGAGCACCTTGTCGATGCACTGGTCCACATAGCCGGTGGATAAGCCGCACTTCTCCACGATGCCATTATCCTTGACCAGCCTCCGCAACGTCTTCCGGTCGAGCCTCCTCTCGGTGGTCACGAGTTCGTTGATTAAAAGTGAAAAGTTAAGGCTTAAAAAAATTAAAGTCATTAGCAGGCGACATGCTATACGATGATCGATACCCATGCCCATGTTGACACCAGGCCCTATGAGGATTTTGAGGAGATGGCGCTGGCCGGCGTAACCGACGTGCTGACGCTCGCCCACGATCCTATGAGGATGAGCTCGAGCGTGGTCTTTAAAGACCACTTCGAAAGGCTTTTCTGGGAGAGGGAGCGGGTTGAGAAGAATGGCATCAGGCTTCACGTCTGTTTGGGATTGCACCCAAGGGTCAGGCCTGACGACCCTGAGCACTGCCTTGAGCTGCTTGAGTCGTACCTTCAGCGTAAGGATAGGAGGGTAGTTGCGCTGGGCGAGACGGGCCTGGAGACGGGCAGCCCCTTCGAAGCCAACCTGCTCGAACGACAGCTCGAGCTCGCCATCAAGTATCGCCTGCCCATCATAATACACACCCCTCGCTCCAGTAAGGCAGCTATCACGAGGCAGGCCCTGGAAATGCTATCCACATATTCCATCGACAGGAAACGGGTCGTGGTAGACCATGCCGACGGTGGCACGGTAAAGTCCATCCTGGACAGGGGCTACAACGCGGGCCTCACTATACAGCCTTCAAAGCTTACGCCCTCGCAGGCTGCAGAAATCGTAAGACAGTACGATGCCACAATGCTGGTGCTCAACACTGACGCCTCGTCAAACCCCACGGATGTTTTAGGCGTGCCCCGAACGGTTCACCTACTAAAGCTAAACAAAGCCGGCGACGATAGGATAAGGCTGGTGAGCGAGGAGAACGCAAAAAGAATATTCGGGCTCGGCTAATGGCGCGGCTGCACATGCCATCGCTCCTCCAGGCTGGATACCACCATCCGGTACTCGTCGTGAAACAGCCTGCTGTCAAACTCGTGAAACGTCTGCAGCATGTCCCTTCTCTCGGCGTCGGAAAAGTAGTCCATGGCCGGCAAGAAAAAGTGCTCCTCCTCTTTTTCCACATGCCTGGGATAGAACTCGACTATGCTATTGATGCTGGAAATGATGTCCGCCGTGGCTTCGGGCTTGCCCTGGATGTAGCTTTCATTGGCCCTGGCCAGGTCGTTGGTGAGATTCCTGATGAAAACGTGCTCCTCCATGAGGTCATCCATCATTTTTTTGAGGCCGGGCGAGACTGGCTTTTCAGAAAGCCTGACGAACAGGACCCTTTCCTCCTTGCCATGATGGCAGATATCCGCGTATTCCTTTATGAAGCTCGCCGCCGAGCCGATGAAATCCGGGTCTGCACGGCCATATGCGCCTATCCTGTCCAGCTCGACCCTCATCAGGCTGAGCATGCGCTCGATGAGCCTGTGCTCGGCCATAAGCGCCCCGGCTGGCAGCATGCCCCGCTGTACTTGAGCCATAAGTTGCCATGAGGGCTACATTTTTATATCGTTTTTTGAATTTTTTACCATATGTTTCCGTTCAGCGGCCCGTTCGGCGCCGGCCCACTGAGCTTCAACGCCTTCAACTTCTGGGCGACGCGGTTCGGGTGCGGGCTATGGCCCTTCTGCTGGCGAGCCCTTTTATTTTTAATTTTAACCCACGGTCTTTACCATGAGCACCGGGCATGGGGCTTCCCTGACTAGCCGATCAGCGGTGGAGCCTAATAAAAACTGGTAATAATAAGGCCGCTCGGTGGCGCCGATCATCATCAGGTCGTAGCCTTTCCCGGCCTCTTCCAGAACCATGTCGGCGGGCGAACCCTTCATAAATATTTTCTGGGCTTTCACGCCTTTTTTCTTTATGTCATCTAGCAAGGGGTCAAGCACCTTGTCAGCGTCTGACTTTTTGGGGCCTACGTACATGATGGTGATCTCGCCTTTACTTCTGGCCGCGAGCGCCTCGGCCATCCTCACGGCTCTTAAGGCGTTCTTGTATCCCGACGTGGGCACCAGTATCCTGCCATACTTGACAGGCTCCTCCTCGATGTACCGGAACACGACGGTCTCGACGGCGGCCCGCCGGACTACCTCGTCGATCTTGCTCCCAAATATGCTATCCCTGCGCTTGCCATAGGTCGAGCTCGCGAAAAAGATGAGGTCGTACTTCGCCTCGGCCGCCTCCTTGAGTATGCCCTGCACGACGGAGGGGGCGTTCTTGACCAGGTAATTGATCTCCAGGCCTCTTTCGATGGACAGGACATGCGCCTCGGACACGATTTTCATCGCCCGCCGCCATTCCATGGCCGATATGGGAAGCCTGTCCGACGTGATGACGTAAAGCAGCGTTATCCTGCCGTCCGGGCTCAAGAAATTATTGAGGAAATCGACTATGACCTTCATGTTCGAGTCTTTAGATATCGGGATAAGGATATTGCTATACATATGAACTTATGGCTTTACTTGCTTATTCTTTCCAGGGCGAGGTTTAGCTCCAGTACGTTCACCCTGGGCTCTCCCCATAGCCCGAGTAGCCTCCCCCGCGTATGCATTTGTACCAGGCTCCTTACGGTATCCTCGCCCAGGCCGCTCTCCGCCGCCACGCGCGGTACCTGCATCATGGCATTTTCAACCGAAATGTCGGGGTCGAGGCCCGACCCCGATCCCAGCACGGCATCCCCGGGGACCGATGATACGCCATGAAGGGTCCTCGACTCGACTTTACTCAGTAGCGCCGGGTTACTAGGCCCAAGGTTGGATGCGCCGGAGCCTAAGGCATCATAGCCGACGGCGGAAGGCCTGGAATGGAAGCATCCCGGCCCCGTGAAGTTTTGCCCGATGAGGGCTGAGCCGACCACATTGCCATCATGGGTCAAGGGGCTTCCTCCGGCCTGCCACGGGAACGCTGCTCCGGCTACAAGCGTGATTGCAAGCGGATAAAGGACTCCGCATGCCAGCACCGCTAGAGCCGCCAGCGAAACGCTTGGATATATCAGTTTTAGGTAGTTCAAACTCTCACCATCCAGCTTATTAACATGTCGATGAGCTTTATGCCTATGAACGAGCTCAGAAAGCCCCCGAACCCATAGACGAGCAGATTCCTCTTAAGCATCGACGACGCACCTATGGAGCGGTATTTAACGCCGTTCATGGCCACAGGTATTAAAAGAGGAATCACGAGGGCGTTGAAGAGCAGCGCCGACATGACCGCGTTCTTAGGTGAAGAAAGCCCCATGATGTTTAGCGCTGCGAGCGCGGGGAATGTGGGCGAGAAGATGGCGGGCAAGATGGCGAAGTACTTGGCCACGTCGTTGGTGACGCTAAACGTGGTAAGCGCTCCCCTCGTTATTAAAAGCTGCTTGCCTATGGTTACTACCTCGATGAGCTTCGTTGGGTCTGAGTCCAGGTCGACCATGTTGGCCGCATCCTTCGCCGCCGAGGTCCCGTTGTTCATGGCCAGGCCCACGTCTGCCTGCGCCAGCGCCGGGGCGTCGTTCGTGCCGTCGCCGGTCATCGCGACCAGCAGCCCCAGGCTCTGCTCCTTTTTTATTATGGAGAGCTTATCTTCCGGGACGGCGTTTGCGATGTACTCGTCCACGCCCGTATCATTCGCAATAGCAGCCGCCGTGAGCCTGTTATCCCCAGTGCACATGACAGTCTTGATGCCCATGCGCTTCAGCTCGCCTATCCTGTCTCTTATGCCGGGCTTAACGAGGTCCTTGAGCACGACAAGCCCGATGGCCCTGTCATTCACGGCCACAGCCAGCGGCGTCGTCCCGCTTCTCGAAATGTCATCCGCCTTTAACCGCAGGGCGGCAGGGACCTCCTTTACGCGCTTAGCCACGGCATCGAGAGAGCCCTTAATATAAGAAGTGCCGTCCTTCGCGATGAGTCCACTCACCCGCGTCTCGGACGTGAACAATATGGGCTTACAGCCTTCGAGGAGCGCCATCTCACGCTTATGCCCCAGCTTTTCGCCGAGCATGATGATGGACCTGCCCTCTGGCGTCTCATCCATGAGGGAGGCGTTCATCGACGCCCTCACGACATCGTCCATACTTTCCCCCGGAGCAGGTATGAACTCGCTCGCATAGCGGTTACCAATGGTGAGCGTGCCGGTCTTGTCCAGGATGAGCACGTCCACATCCCCGGCCGCCTCTACGGCCCTCCCCGACTTGGCGACCACGTTGACCATGGTGACCCGGTTGACGCCAGCGATGCCTATGGCCGGCAGAAGGCCGCCGATGGTAGTGGGCATGAGGCAAACGAATAGCGCGATGAGCACGCCCATGTCCAGGGAAATGCCATAATACAGGGCGCCGGGCACCATGGCCACTACGACCACCAGGAGCACGATTGTAAGCGAGACGAGCAAGACCGTAAGCGCCACCTCGTTGGGCGTCTTTTGCCTTTCCGCGCCCTCGACCAGCCTTATGATGCGGTCGAGGAACGTCTTGCCAGGCTCCGACGTGATCTTGACCTCAGCCTTCCCCGACAACACTTTAGTCCCGCCTAAAACGGAGGAGCGATCCCCGCCGCTCTCCCTGAGCACTGGCTCAGATTCGCCGGTCATCATCGACTCGTCCAATAATAAAGAGCCTTGCACTATGTTTCCATCGCTGGGCACCAGGTCGCCGGCTTTAAGCAAGACAACATCCCCCAGCTTTAGCATGGTGCTGTTCACTTCGATGACGGCGCCTCCCGGGCCGATGACTCTTGCCATGATCTCCTTCTTCATCCTGCGCAGGCTCTCAGCCTGGGCCTTGCCCTGTGCCTCGGCCAGCGCCTCCGAGAAGAACGAGAACCATATCGTGAGGAGCAACAGGATGGCGATTGCGGAGTAGTCCGCCCGGCCTAGCATCTTACCCTCTGTTGAGAACTCTGATGGGAAAAGGGCTATGAGCGCCGAGACGATGAAGCATAGGTACAGTATGAAGACCACCGGGCTCCTGGCTACGTGCATCGGGTCGAACTTCGACAGGGAGAAGCAGAGCGCGTTCACGAGCAGTTTCGGAGATAGCCAGGAATGGTTTGCCATCATATCACCTCAAAGCGAAGATTTCGGCCAGCGGCCCGAGCGACAGGGCTGGCAGGAACGTGATAGCGCCTACTATGATGATGATGCCCAGCAGGAAGGCTGCAAACGTCAGGTTGTCCGTCGGGAGCGTGCCCGGGGTGGCCTCTATCGGCCTCTTGCCGGATAGCGACCCTGCCACAGCCAGCGCCGCCACAAGGGGCACATACCTGCCCAGGAGCATGACCAGCCCTGATAAGACGTTGAAATAAAGAGTTGTATTCTTGAGGCCGGCCATGCCAGAGCCGTTGTTTGCCGAGGCGGACAGGAATTCGTACATGATCTCGGCAAAGCCACGCGCCCCTGGATTTAGCGTTATGTTGTGCGCAGTGCTGATGAGCGCCGTCAAAGCGGTGGGCGTGAGCACTAAGATGGGGTGCACGATGATTATAAGGGCTATGAGCTTCATTTCTGCGGGCTCGACCTTCTTGCCTAGAAACTCGGGCGTCCTCCCCACCATCAGGCCGGCGATGAAGACCGATAGCAGGACATAGATGAGCATTATGTCGAGCCCCGCCCCGATGCCCCCGGGGACGCATTGTGCCATCATGCCGAACATGGCGCCCACCACCGCCCAGGGCATCATGGAGGTGATCGAGCAGGAGGCGGCGCCGCACTGGACATACGTACACGTCGCTAGGTAAAAAGCGCTCTCGTATGCCGAGAACCTCGCCTCCTTACCCTCAAGGTATCCGGATGCCTGCTGGACGGCCGCCGGAAGATAGGGGTTCGAGGACTCGCCGTACATCATGATGAGCGACATGGGCACGAATATGGCCAGCATGACAGCCATGAGCAGCAATCCCTGCCTTCTGTTGCCTATCATTATGCCGAACGTATAGGGCAACGCCAGCGGTATGAGAAGCGTGAAGAAAAGCTCCAGAACGTTGGTCAAAGGAGAAGGGTTTTCATAAGGGTGGGCCGAATTAGCGCCATAGTAGCCGCCGCCGTTCGTCCCGATCATCTTTATGGCCTCCAGGGACGCGACCGGCCCGAGTGGGATGGATTGCACGGCCCCCGTGACGGCCTTTACCTCCAGCGTGCCGCCAAATGACTGGGGGACGCCGCACGCCGCCAGGATGAGCGCAAATATAACGGATAGCGGGAGAAGCACCCTTACGAGGCCACGCTCTGCATCCTTGAAAAAATTCCCCACTTTACCGTCGGCGGCCTTTAGCCCCCTGATGACGGCGAAGGCCGAGGCGAGACCCGTGGCCGCCGAGAAGAACATGAGCGCCGTGATGACGAGCGCCTGTCCAAGAGGGCTGAAAGTGTCGCCTGCATAGTGCTGCTGGTCCGTGTTCGTCGTAAACGAGGAGGCCGTGTGGAACGCCAGGTCTGGCGTCATGCCCAGCGCGCACAGCACGGCGAATGAAAAAGCCCAGAGGATGGCATTTGTTAGGATCATGGAGATGGCATACTCTTTCCAGTCCATGTCGTAGCCATCGATGCCCCCTAAAGCCCAGGAGATTGCACGCTCCACAGGATCAAGCGCCCTGTCTAAGCAGGTTGGCTTCCCGGAAAATGCCGATGCGAGGTACCCGCCCATCGGCACCGCGCACGCCACCGAGAGGGCCACGATTGCCATGGCCTGGAGGGCGCCAAATAGAAATTCCATGCGTGTCACCGCTCAAAATTTTTCTGGGCGGAGAAGGGCGTAGAAGAGGTAGATGAACGCCGCTATGACAGCTATTATCACTATGACTTCTCCAATCATCTCGCTGCACCCTAATTAAAGCTCATGAATTTTTATTGATATAAATTGTATATAAGTTATGTCCCAACATTAATAGCTAATATAAAAAAAATTACGGTATGGGGCAATAAAAAATAAAGCCCTTTAGGGCCATCAACCGATACGACTTACTTCTTCTTGGGGGCGGCCTTCTTTGCCTTCTCGGCTTCCTTAGGCTTGGCACTTGTGCCACATCCACATCCTGCCAAAATGCTCACCTCTAAAACTAAATAAGCCTCATCATACAAATACCTGACCATTATACAGTTTAATAGCATACGCTATTATGGCCAAACCTGTCCTTTTTAAGGAGCCCATGAAAAATTTACTTCTTCTTGGCCACTTCCTTCTTAGCCTTGCCCTTCTCCGCAGCCTTCTTAGACTTGGTGCCGCATGGCATATGGCTCACCTCATCAAGTATAGGGCATCGCAGTACAAATACTTAGTTCTCGAGCAGGAGGTCGGCAAGCTCCTCTACGCCCACTCCCTTCTTCAGGTTGGTCTTTAGTATTTTTATATTCGAGTTGTGTCGCCTCATGTCGCGCTCCATTCTCTCGATGCTTGCCCCTACCGCCTCCGCCAGATCCACCTTGTTGATGATGCCTATCTCGCATTCACGGAATATCGCCGGATGCTTGTTGACCACGTCATCCCCTTCTGTGACGCTCACGATGACGACTCTCTTATGGCTTCCCACGGGGAAATCTGTTGGACAGACCATGTTGCCCACGTTTTCGATGAAAAGAAAGTCGATGTCGTCCAGCGGCAGCCTGTGAAGCGCATTATGCACCATGTGGGCGTCAAGGTGGCACTCGGTGCCGGTGTTAAGGTTCTGCGTGGGTATGTTGAGCGCGTGGATGCGCTGGTAGTCGTCATCTCCATAGCAATCCCCTACGATGGCCCCTACCTTTACCCCCCTCTTCTGTAGCAGTGGAGTCAACTTTTCGATGAGCATGGTCTTGCCCGATCCCACCGCCCCCAAGATATCCACCGCCCTGACGCCGTGCTCGTCCAGGTGCTGGCGGTTCTCCTCCGCCTCCCTGCGGTTTGCCTCTGTGACGTTCGCCCCGACGTTTACTTCGACCTTGTGCAAAATCTCACCTTATCCTAGCATACTTCATGGTGGTGTGATAAATATTTGTCGTCGCGTATTGTGTCGGGCATGACTGAAGAGGGGGCTTCGCTTCACTCTCCCCCCTTTAGCCTCAAAATAAAAGAACCATCTGACCGACTATCATTTTTTGTGACAAGTCATTGTTTTTTATCACCAATTTTTTCGACAATCGTCGAAGCCGACTACTAAAAAATTTATATACGAGTATAGCATTCTAAGCGCTGATGCAGAGCAACATCGTCGACCTGAGGGCAAGGCTCGCCGAGAAGATGGCGGGAGAGATCACGCTCTCGGCTAATCCGGGAGAGACGATAAAGAAGTGGCGCAAGAGCTTCGAGGTTTCTCAGATAGATTTGGCAAACGCCATCGGGGTATCGCCTTCTGTCATAAGCGACTACGAGAGCGGCCGGAGAAAGTCCCCCGGGACGACGATAATAAGCAAGATCGTGGAGGCCATGCTCGACATCGACGAGAAGGCCGGCTCCCATAAGATAAGGGCCTACGAAAGCATGCTCTCGTATGCAAACTCGAACGTTATTCTGGATATGCACGAGTACCGCTCGCCCGTACACCTCACGAAGTTCGCCAGGCTGATAGGCGCCGAGCTGGTCTCTGGCAGCATGGAGCGGTCCATCAACGGCTACACCATTATCGATAGCATAAACGCCATTTTACAGCTATCCTCGGAGGAGTTTTACAGGCTCTACGGGTGGAGCACGGAAAGGGCGCTCATTTTCTGCAACGTGAGCACCGGCCGCTCGCCAATGGTGGCGCTCAGGGTCTCGACCCTCAAGCCCGCTGCGGTGGTATTGCATGGCCTGGAGGCCTCCAGGATCGACCCCATCGCGAGGAAAATAGCGGAGGTGGAGACCTTCCCGCTCATGGCCTCCCGGATGGACATAGACACGATGATAAGCACACTAAAGGGATTGAAAGAATGACGCTAGGGATCAGTTCATATGGAGCGTACGTTCCACGGTATCGCATAAAGGTGGAAGAGATCGCCAAGGTGTGGGGAGATGATGCCGAGGATTTAAAGAGTGGCCTGATGGTATCCGAGAAGTCTGTGCCCGACATGGATGAGGATACCGTGACCATAGCCGTCGAGGCGGCGAGAAACGCCGTGGCAAGGGGCGCTGACCCCGCTAAGATTGGCGCCATCTACGTAGGCTCGGAGAGCCACCCGTACGCCGTGAAGCCTACTGCCACTATAGTGGCGGCAGCTATAGGCGCCAGCCCGAAGATGACTGCTGCGGACTTCGAGTTCGCCTGCAAGGCGGGCACAGCGGCCATACAGGCCTGCATGGGAGTCGTCTCGGCCGGCCTTGCCGAGACGGCCATGGCCATTGGCGCCGACACGTCCCAGGGCGCCCCGGGCGACGCTCTGGAGTACACTGCAGCGGCCGGGGGCGCGGCTTTCGTTATCAGCAAGTCAAACCTTATAGCGGTGATAAACCACACCTGCTCGTTTACGACTGACACCCCCGACTTCTGGAGGAGAGAGGGGGCGGACTATCCCAGGCATGGCGGCAGGTTCACCGGCGAGCCGGGCTACTTTAAGCACGTGCTCTCCGCCTCGAGGATGCTGCTCGAAAAAGCGGGCACGAAGCCTTCCGATTATGACTATGCGGTGTTCCACCAGCCGAACGGGAAGTTCCCCACCAGGGCGGCGCAGACGCTTGGCTTTACCAGGGAGCAGATTAAGCAAGGCCTGACCTGTCCCAAAATGGGCAACACTTACTCGGGTGCCAGCCTTATAGGCCTCTCAGCCGTGCTTGACGTGGCGAAGCCCGGGGACAGGATATTCGTCACCTCGTTCGGCTCGGGGGCTGGAAGCGACTCGTTCGACATCACCGTTACTGAGCGTATTACAGAGGTGCAGGGCCTGGCTCCGAAGACCTGGGACTACATAAGGGATGCGAAGTACGTCGACTACGCCACCTATGCGAAGCATAAGGGCAAGATAAACGTGGACCATTAAGGGGTGAGCTTATGAGAGATGTTGCTATCATTGGTGCCGGGTGCACCAGGTTCGGCGAGATGTGGGAACGGTCGTTCAGGGATATCGTGGTGGAGGCCGGCGCGCAGGCCCTCGAGGACGCGAAGCTGAACGGCGAGGAGATAGAGGCGATGTACATCGGCAACATGAGCGGCGGCCAGTTCATCAACCAGGAGCACATAGGCTCTTTGATAGCCGATTTCGCCGGCCTCGCCTCGACTTTCCACATACCCGCCACACGAGTTGAGGCTGCGTGCGCCTCGGGCGGCCTGGCCCTGAGGAGCGCGATAATGGCGGTGGCGTCGGGGTATCACGACATAGTCGTCGCAGCAGGCGTGGAGAAGATGACAGACGTGGAGACCGGCGTCACTGTGGACGCTCTTGCGTCCGCCGCTGACCGCGAGTGGGAGGGCTTCATGGGCGCGACCTTCCCTGCGCTGTACGCCATGGTCGCAAGGCTTCACATGCACAGGTATGGCACGACCAGGGAACAGCTTGCCCAGGTGGCAGTCAAGAACCACCACAATGCGGTAAATAACCCAAGGGCGCAGTTCAGGAACGAGATAACCATTGACACGGTCATTAACGCGTCTATGGTCGCCGATCCTTTCACGCTGTTCGACTGCTCGCCCATCACGGATGGCGCAGCAGCGGTGGTATTGGCCCCTGCAGAGGTGGCGAGGAAGTACACGGACTCGCCGATTTACGTTCTGGGGTCGGGCCATGCGACGGATACCATATCGCTGCACAACAGGCGCGACATCTGTACTTTTGACGCCACGGTTGAGGCGGGTAAGAGGGCGTATAAGATGGCGCACATGACTCCTGAGGACATCGACCTGGTGGAGGTTCACGACTGCTTTACGATTGCCGAGATACTGGCAATAGAGGATTTAGGGTTCTTTAAGAAAGGCCAGGGCGGCCCCGCGACGCTTAACGGCGATACGGCGCTGGGCGGGAAGATACCCGTGAACACATCTGGTGGGCTGAAGGCTTGCGGGCACCCCGTGGGCGCTACGGGCATCAAGCAGGCCGTGGAGTGCGTCGAGCAGCTCAGAGGCGTTGCTGGCAAGAGGCAGGTCAAAGGCGCTAAGGTTGCCATGACCCACAACGTGGGCGGCACCGGCGGCACCGCCGTCTGCCACATATTCTCGAACGAGAGGAGGAGATGAGATGAGCGTTCCGAGGTTCTGGAGAGAGATACCGGCCAGGTATAACCTGATAGGCACGAGGTGCGAGACCTGTGGCAACTATTACTTCCCGCCGAGGCGGTTTTGCCCGGAATGCAGACGGCAGGGGAGAATGGTTGACTACCAGTTTAAGGGCACTGGCGAGGTCGTGACCTACTCGATAGTGCATACGCCGGGCGACTCGTGGATTGGCGGCAAGCCGTACGTCCTCGCCATAGTGAGGCTGGATGAGGGGCCTTGCCTGACCACGCAGGTCATCTGTGACCCGTCTGAGATAAGGATTGGCATGCGGGTCAAGAAGGTCTTCCGTAAGATTAGCGAGGATGGGGATAAGGGCATGATCCACTACGGCACGAAGTTCGTGCCCGCCTGACTAGGATTTTTTCTTTATTTTTTCTGCCAGGATCTCTTTTTGTCCCTTGTATATTTGAACGATGCCCGTTGCTTCTATCTCATTTCCATGTTCCACCTGGCTTGCCGCCTGGAACGCATCGCTCGCCGCCGGCACGAATACCGTGAGGGGGCCGCAATCGGTTTTTATGGTGAGCATTATGTGTCCGCCCCTGTATGTCATTTCTTTTGCGAGGAGCAGCCCCGACGCCGTGACCCGGTCCCCCTCCCGTGATGACCAGGTATATGGCGTGGAGGCGGTTGAAAGCAGGTATAGAGCGCCCACGGCGAGCAGCGCGCACGCCAGTACTATCAAGGCCGCCAGCTCTTCGTATTTTAATCGCATGCTCAACGATTGGCTTTATACTAGATAATTATTTTCATAAATATGAAAATAATATCCAGGGGCACAAAGCTATATCTTTATAAGCGTTATTATAATTAGTGATGCATTGAGGTCATCGTATGGCTGACGTAGTTATAATTTATGACTCGAGGACCGGTAACACCGAGAAGGCTGCCCGCGAGGTCCTGGCGGGAGTGATGGAGAGCGGGGCAAGCGTGGACATCAAGAAGGTCGACGAGGCCACCGTGGATGACGTGAGGAGGGCTAAAGGCATCATCCTGGGCTCCCCAAATATTAACGATAACTATTCGGCGAAGATGAGGAGCTTCGTGGAGACGAAGCTCGTTCAGGCCAAGCCTCACGAAAAGGTCGGTGCCGCCTTCGGCACCTATAAGTGGAACATGGATAACCTTAAGAGGCTTGAGAATGACCTGCGGTGGAAGGGCGTTCGCCTCGTGGCAGAGGGCATAAACGTCCACAGACATGGCGATGGCGAGGTGGCAAAAAAGCTTCGGGAGCTTGGCCGTAAGGTTGGGGAGGAGGCCAGGAAGCGTAGTGCTTAAACCTCGCGAGCTTATTAAGCTGTTCACGGCGAAGCATCCGGTTATCTATGATAACGTTAGGGATGTCGCATTTTCGCTCGCCATCGTGGCGGCGATAATGCTTATCCTGTATGCCTATGCGGGTACTTGGCCCCCGATGGTAAGCGTCATCGGAGTCAGCATGCACCCGAACATGGAAGACGGCGACCTCGTCTTCATTCAGGGGCTGGCTCGAGGCGCAATACAGACGTATAGTAATTCGACCAGTACGGGGTACAGGTCATTTAATGATTATGGCGATGTCATAGTCTATAGGCCGTATGGCGACCCGTCAAGCGAGTGGGTCATCCATAGGGCTGTCCGGTGGGTCGAGCGGGGCCAGGTCATGTATACCGATAGCCTTGGAGACCATGTAGCGCCAGCATCAGGGTATATCACGCTGGGCGATAACAATGATGGGATATATGACCAGAAAACGCCCATATGCTATGACCAGCCGGTCAGGGAAGAATGGATACTGGGCGTAGCCAGGCTCAAATTGCCCTATCTGGGGTACTTAAGGCACATAATTTAGAGAGGTTCAGTTCGGCGAACTGGAGAGAAATTTTATATACTTTGTATTTCGTAACTACCTTTTGCATGGTATAGCTTATGAGAAATAACAGCTTACTCATCTTCTTATTATCATCCAGAAAAAGAAGCGGAACGCTGTTTTTATTATTGAATAGACCGATGAGATTAAGCGAGCTAAAAAACCATTTTGATGTAAAATCCCCTGAGATCATACCGCGCCTAAAGGAACTGGAAAGTAAAAATCTAATATATAAAAAAGATGACAAATATCATTTAACGTCGTTTGGGATGGTAATCGCTAAAAAGGTAAAACCTTTTATAGATACCTTTAACGTGATAGACTCGAACGAAATTTTTTTTTTGAACATGACCTCGATTCGCTCCCTAGCGAATTATTGGAAAGAATAGATGAATTAGGAAAATGTAATACTATCAAAAATGACATGGTTGATGTCCTAAAAACCCATAGAGTATTATTTGATAACATTTCAAGTTCAAAGTCGATTAGAGGTATATCGCCAATATTCGATTCATCTTACCCTCAATTTTTCACGTCAATGGCGCAGATAAAAACGCCTGTCTCGCTTATAATAACAGAGCCAATCCTTGAAATAATTAAAAAGGATTATTCGAAGGAGCTGCGAGCGTTTTTAAGCCTCGAAAATGCCAGGCTATATACCATAAAAGAGGCTAGAATCGCTTTTATCGTTACTGATGCTTTTACGACTTTTTCACTTTATAAAAGAAATGGAGAATTCGATTTTACGACCAGCCTGATTAGCTTCGAGCCATCGGCCATAAAATGGGGAGAAGACTTATTCGAATACTATCAGAAAATGGCAGTAGAAGTTAAACAATAAAAAAGGAAAGTTGAGGCTCAATTTTTAAGCTAACTCAACGAATTATACCAAGGGACTAAATTATACTACCAGTATAATTTATATTGCTATACTAATAAATACTAAAAGAATAATTGCTTCTTTTGCAAGCGTTTTGGATACGGCCTGAGCGCAGCCTCCTCGATAAGAGCATTTTGTTGCTCAAGGACAAAAGGTATGCCGTATCCTTCGAAAGAAAGAATCAAGGTGGTAATTGATGATAAAGAACAATATAAAAACTGCCATTGTTATATTATTGATGCTACTTGCATGGACGGCTTACCCGGCGATTGCGTCGAATGCTGCAAACAAGCCGGCAACGGACCTCATATCGACCACTGGTTACGAAGAATTACATAAAGACAACGATTTGTCGCTTACGGGAATAAGTGCAAATGGTGTACAAGGCCTAGAACCTGCGATGGTTACGGTGAATTTACCTGGCTATGGCAATGTGACAGTAAGAAAAGACATGGTCATAAAAGATAGGGATAATATAACGATTGTAGCAAACAAGGATAGTAAAGAAAAAGGATTGATTACGCCTTTGATTGAAAAGTTACCCGTCGTTGACTCAGTTACGATTGACACGCCATATGGACCCTTGCAGGTACCAGCTGAGACCCTGAAGAGGGAGGGAAAAGAAAAAATTTTAAAAGATCAAACTGAAATCATGGCGCAGCAGAGCGCATCTATTCACAATAATTTTGAAGTTAGGAATAGGTTAGTTTGAAGTTAGGAATAGGTTAGACGTTACGAAAATATCCTCGGGCTACGATTTAAATAAAGATAACAGACAGGTAAACGGACAGGAAAGTAAATTTATTACAGTCTCGTCTGCTACGATCAGCTCGCCGGTTACCCAACAGTCAACCAGTAGCCTTACACAAGAAAGAGCCTGGTTTTTTAGAAGAGATAGAAATCAGCATCCAGATCTATTATATGGTATGATAGACCCTAATACTATTTATAATGCCGGGCAAACCTTCACGAGTTACCATGAGCGAGAGATATATTTAAATAATCATGATGGCGGCGATGTTATTGAAATAATATCCGACCAGCGCCCTTCTGGGCAAAAAGCAGTCTGGGTCGCACTTTATGATAATTGGACGTGGTTACAAAATATTACAATGCCAAGTTTTAGCAATGTATATGCCCCCGTAGAATATTATATCATTTTAAATGCATACGACCACAGTTACCAGGTTTGGCTGAGAGACACCGGGAACTGGGATGTGGAGTTACAATAGTTATCTCGACAGCACTTACAGCACATATATATCCCATTATACAGGGTCAACGGAACTATATTATGATACATATAGCAATTGGTTCCACATGTATACGAACATAAAAGATACTTCGACAAGGGTAGGATCAAATTTTTATTCGCCCAATCAGATTTTTTACTTTAATGGATTTGATTCCGATCAACCATACGTCGAAGTAAACGCTTACACAGATGGTAATAACTACATTTATACAGAACATAAATCGGAATATCCGAATCCAGGAGATTTAATAACGAGCCAGAGCGGTTATCTCTCTGGTTCAGGGATGTCGAGTACCTATTCTGTTTCGGGTTATTCTAGCGTTACAGTCGTCATGACTGGCAACGAGAACGCGGATTTTGATCTATACGCTAGATGGGGTTCTCCACCTACGACAAGCAACTATGATGCGAGAGGAACATCCATTAATTCTTTAGAATATTTCGTGACGAGCGGTTCGGGAACGCTG
Source organism: Methanocella conradii HZ254 (assembly GCF_000251105.1). Lineage (GTDB taxonomy): Archaea > Halobacteriota > Methanocellia > Methanocellales > Methanocellaceae > Methanocella > Methanocella conradii. The sequence continues at coordinate 2,329,014 of NC_017034.1, forward strand.
TATATAATGGTTTATTCTTATAACGGCAGTGGTAACTGGAAAAGTTGGGTGATTTCTGGTACGCCAAACGTCGATAGCGGCGTGAAAACTGGCACCCTTTCCGGTACAGGTAGCACAGTGACATATAGCGTTACAGGGTTCAGGAAAGGATATGCGTTTAACTCAGGTCCAGACGGTAATGATTTTGACCTATATACTAAATGGAATTCGCAACCAACTACTAGTAACTATGATGCTGTCGGATATTCAGGTAATGCACAAGAGATTGCAGGCCCAGCTTCTGGTTCAGGTACGCTATATTTCATGGTTCTTTCTTATTCCGGAAGTGGTGAGTATGCAATGGATGAGCTGATATTCTAGCGTAGAGATAAGTAAAATTTCTTAAAAATTATATCTTATTTTTTGTGTTCTTTAATATATAATATCAATAATTCAGTCGACATTCCACACGTAAATATTTAGGTTTTTGATTTATTGATAATTCACATAACTGGCTATATGTTTGTCATTTATAAATAATTTAATAATTCATTGTTATATTGATCAATTATTGCATTATCATATGGAGGATGGAAGTAATTGATTATCGATTCTATTGAAACATGCTGGTTTTAAGTTAAAATACCATGAGGATAATTGTTAAAGACGTGACCACTCGTATTGCAAACAATTTGTAACCAGCAATAATCGATTATGATCTGATCCAATGGATATAATCGGCATACATCGACCAATCTGTATTGGTGAATAAAAAAATCTAAAAATTACCTGCGTAATGTCGAGTTACTGAGAATTTTTTTTTTCAGGGCGGAGCTGTCGCCGATGGCTCAAAAGCGACAAAAATATCATAGCCTGAAATATCGGCTTTATCGTATTTTATGTATATCTCAAAGGACTCCACGCTTTTGCTCTTTGTAAAAATAGTTATAAATGGAGCTCCGGGCATATTTGTATTATTAATATTAATGACAGATCCAACCTTCTGGCCACTTGCGTTATAAATTTCCGCAGTCAGGCCTATGTAAATATCCGTATTGTAATCATTTCTTATCGTTCCATTAAGTATGACGCATGCATCTCCTTTTTTAGCTAAATAGGTCCCAGGGGGGCCCATAACATCTTTTTCATAGTTACCATATCGTACATAAGAATCAATCAAATACATTCTAGTCTTCTCCCCCCCTCTAAGGTTAAGGTACGTTCCATTTTTTAGTGTAGGGTATTTTTGTTGTATATAATCGGGTGAAGTAGCGCTCTGCTGTATATAATACGCACATATTACTATGATAACTACTAATACAATTGTTAAAGTGATAAACAACATCTTTTTATTCATAAAATTATTTGTTAATGTAATTAAAGATATAACTATCGATATGAGACTTCAAAGCGTGAATTGGGAGTAGTAAAATACATAAAGGATTAAAAGTTATATTATTTTTTAAGAGAGGAAGTAAAAGTATGGAAAAGAACGTATACTCAACACTTGTTAGGGTGCTAGTCGCCGGCATTATTGGGGCGGCCATAATCTCTGCGGGGTTTTATCTCATCTTGAGCGTGTTTGAGGTGCAGCGCCAGGGGCTTATCCAGCAATTCGGGGGACAATACGATATGGGTCCGGGGGCGTTGCTTTATGGGTTACTGGTTATTTTATTGTTTATCGCTGGGGCGATCATCTCAGGTTTTGTTGCGGACTTTCTCGCTAAGAGGCCGGATGCCGCTGGCAAGACGGGCCTCGTCTCAAGCATAGCGTACTCGGCTCCTGCGGGCTTCGTAGCGGGGATCCTGGTATGGCTCGCCTATAGCCTGCTCTCGCCGCTGGTCCTGGGCGATACTGCCCTTATGGCCTCCGCATTATCGCGGCTTTCGAGTACTCTGGCATTTTTTATGGTGGTCTCCCTGGTGCTTGCTCTCATCTCGATGCTAGGAGGCTTTGCCAGCGAGCTGATATCCCCTATCTTTCGAGGAAAGCGCAGGGCTGAGACATAAAAATTATTTGAATATTTTTATTATGAACTTGCAGTGGTGGAAGCCCGTACCATAGCACTCGGTCTCCTCGACGGAGCACTTAACCTTTAATTTTTCCTCGATTATCGCTTCTAGGATGCCCTCATCCAGGGAGCACTGGGTGCGCCCTATGTTGGGCATAGTGCTGCAATCGAAGCAGTCGTCTACGATGATGGTGGGCACGTCGCTTTTTAATATCATTACCTTACCGAGGCCCTGGGCCTCCCAGAACTCCGAGACTTCCTTTAAGAGAGCGTCAGCCGTACGGGCCTTAAAGAAGGGCGCAAGAGTTTTCCCGACGTCTCGGCCAATCTTCTTCATGGCCGGGCTAGTATCGACCCCATAGGACTCCATGCCGGAGCGTACCAGGTGAAATAAGGACTTTAAAAAGCCGTACTTGTCGCCAACCGTGCCCGGGATGGATTGTAAGATTTTCTCGTAATGGGTGGCCACGGGCACCTTAGAGCTTACCAGAAGGTCCGTGTTCAGCCCGAAGTACTTCTTGCGCCGGTCCCTGGCATCGACTCTCTTATACACAAGCCCCATGCTCAAAAGGTCATTGAGGTGGACCGACATGGTCGACCTGGCCTTTTCGCACACCTCGATGAGCTCCTCAAAGGTAAGCTCACGCTCCGAAAGCTTCTGTAATATCTTATTCTTTATGGGGCTCTCGATGGCTATCATGCCCTTTTTAGTTGAGTAGATCTCGACTTGCCCGCGCATTAGCACAATATCCCGCACTAGAGGTATAAATAAGTTCGCATTTTACGAACTGTTCGTTTATTGCGAACTAAGCTATATGTTAGCTGTTGTTAAGTGACCAGCATATATTTATAATCAGTACGCATATATACGAACATAATATGTGAGGTAATGTGATGACGACAAACAGGATGTTTTGCTACCAATGCGAACAGACGGCGAACGGGAAGGGCTGCACGAAGGCCGGGGTATGCGGGAAGGACGCAAACGTGGCCGCACTCCAGGACTTGCTCATTTACGCCCTGAGAGGACTGTCAGAGGTGGCCGTAGAGGGCCGCAGGCTCGGCATAGTAGACGATGGCGTAAATGCCTTTACGATAAGGGCGCTCTTCACGACGGGCACCAACGTAAACTTCGATGCGGGCAGGTTCCCGGAGCTAATCAACAGGTGCGTCGAGCTACGGGAGAGGCTAAAGGAAAAGGTGAAAGCTGCTGGAGGCAAGGCCGAGTATGGCGATGGCCCGGCCACATACCAGCCGGCGAAGGGCATCGATGGACTCATCGAGCAGGGGACGAAGGTCGGCCTGCTATCCGATACGTCTTTAAACCCCGACGTGAGGTCGCTCCAGCACATCACGCTTTTCGGAATAAAGGGGGTGGCGGCATACGCTGACCATGCCCGGACGCTTGGCCATGAGGACGATAATGTTTACGCCTTCATACATGAAGGCCTCGCTGCCATGCAGGATAAAGGCCTCGGCCTGAACGACTGGATAGGCCTCGCCATGAAGTGTGGAGAAATAAATATAAGGGTCATGGAGCTCCTCGACGCCGGGAATACTACCACTTATGGCCACTCCGTGCCCACAAAAGTCCCTCTGGGGGCGAAGAAGGGCAAGGCCATACTGGTATCGGGCCACGACCTGAAGGATTTAGAGGAGTTGCTAAAGCAGACGGAGGGGAAAGGCATTTATGTCTACACGCATGGCGAGATGCTTCCAGCCCACGGGTACCCTGGCCTTAAGAAGTATAAGCACTTCTACGGGCACTACGGGACCGCGTGGCAGAACCAGACGAAAGAGTTCCCTGCCTTTCCAGGCCCCATCCTCATGACGACGAACTGTATACAGAGGCCAAGGGAGTCGTACCGGAATAGCATATTCACGACAGGGCCGGTAGGATGGCCTGGAGTTACTCATATTGAGGGCTATGATTTCGGGCCGGTCATCCAGAAAGCCCTTGAGATGCCTGGCTTTGACCGTGACGTCGAGGGCAAGTCGGTCATGGTCGGGTTCGCAAGGAACGCCGTCCTTGGAGTTGCTCCCACCATCATTGAAGCGGTGAAAGCCGGAAAGGTCAGGCGGTTCTTCCTGGTGGCCGGCTGCGACGGGGCAAAACCGGGGCGTAACTACTACTCCGAGTTCGTGGAGAAGGTGCCTAAGGACTGCATAGTGCTGACCCTCGCCTGCGGCAAGTTCAGGTTCTTCGACAAGGAGCTTGGCGATATTGGCGGCATTCCACGCTTGCTTGACGTTGGGCAGTGTAACGACGCCTACTCGGCAGTGAAGATAGCGATGGCTCTAGCTGACGCGTTCAAGGTGGGGGTTAACGACCTGCCCCTCTCGATGGTCCTCTCCTGGTACGAGCAAAAAGCGGTCGCAATACTCCTCTCGCTGCTCTACCTGGGAGTCAGGGACATCCGCCTCGGCCCGAGCATGCCCGCCTTCATCTCGCCCGCTGTCCTCGACTACCTGGCCAAGAAGTTTAACATAATGCCCATAACCACGCCCGACCAGGACCTGAAGGCAATACTTGGATAAAATACGTGGGGGCTTTTGAGCCCCCACTTTTACTGGCCTAAGAATCGGGGGAGATGACCGAACAGGTCGCTCATGTTAAGCAGCATTGAAAAGTTCCTGGGCATGAGGCCAAAAATGGGCCCGAACGATGGGAAGGTAAAGTTAGAGGGCACCGCGGGCTCCCCGATGACCTTAACGGTCATCTCAAAGCGCCTCTCGCTGCCCGTTAACGGCTCCCGTGGCCGCTTATAGACTCCGGATATTTTATACGTGCCCATCCTGACCGCCATTATAGTCCATTCGTGATGGCCGCCGCTGCCGATTAAGCCCGTAGCGTTCGGCGTATACCTGTCGCCCACAACCTGCAGGCCGCTCCCCACGGTGAGGTTCCACGAATACCCTGTCGTGGGATTCTCGTCGAGCCTTACCCTGAACGTGTCTCCCGCCCTCATCGTTATAGTCTTGCCATTATCGCTTGCCGAGTAAACGCTTTGCGCTGCCGCCAGGCCGCTGCACAGAAGTAATATCAAAAGCATTGCTGGCAAGACGTATCGAATGTCCACTACCCTCTTCATAATTAAACAAAACTCCTGCAAATAGTAATACCTTAATGCCAATAACTCGGGAAAATATGGGTTTTTATGGCCATTTATATCCTGGCTCATTGAAAAAGCATCATTTTTAGCCCCGTTAGCTACGGTTTTGGCCGTAGTCATGAGAATAAGCTATATTGGCTGTTGGCCCTATATCATCATTTATGGCTGAGAAGAAAGTCACGCTTATAATTGAGGGCATGCATTGTAGCCATTGTGCTTCAGCGATCGCGGAGGCCCTTAAAAGGCTTAAAGGCGTTAAGGGCGCGGACGTGCTTTTTACCACGGGCAAGGCAAAGGTATCCTATGACCCCGACCTGGTTAAGGTTGATGATATGGCTAAAGCCATAGAAAGCCTGGGCTATGAGGTAAAAGGCATAAGGGAGTAGTCTGTATGGATAAGCGGGTATGCATGCTTTGTGGCTATATATAACCCCGACGGCGGCGTACCGCCAGGGACGGCTTTTGAGGATTTGCCGGCAGGCTGGGTCTGCCCGGTGTGTGGGGCCTCCAAGGACTCCTTCGAGAAGGCTAAATGACCTGCCATCTTGTGGCGAAATCGATGGCGTTGTGCCTGCACGCCTTGAGGCACCTGGCGCACCAGTAGCATTCGGACATGGCGCTGCCTCTATAGGGCTGGCATGTGGGGCACTTTTTCACGCATGCTCCGCAGTCTATACATTTTTCGTTTCGATTTAGCCTGAAGAGGCTCAGCCTGGAGGAGAGGCTCATCAAGAGCCCGAAGGGGCAGAGCAGGGTGCACCAGGGGCGGTATATGAAAAGGGAGGAAGCTACAATGGCTATCAGGGCCAGGAGCTTGAAGGTGAATAGCCAGGATGAGACAAGGCTAAATGGGTTAAAGTGGGCTAAGGATGCGAGGCCCACTCCGCCTGCCATAAATGCTAGGAAAAATGTGGCCCTTACCTTTTCGGATAGCTTTACATCTATGTGAATTTGCCTTTTAATGGCCTTTGAGGCCAGCTCCTGCGCAGCGCCGATGGGGCAGATATAGCCACAGAATAGCCGTCCAACTATGAGAGAGGAGGCCAGTATCAATACAACCTTGAATGCCTGCTGCGGGTTGATGCCCCCATTTATGATGCCATAAAGCACCTGGTGGAGGTAAATCGTGGTATCAAGGAAGCCCCACTGCAGGAATCCGGCCACAGCCAGAGAGGCGACGAGGACGAGCGTAGCTATGCGTCCGCTCATCTTCTTCATATAGAACAATATGGCCACGATCGCCATCGTGGCCAGCATGTAAAGCGGCCCGACAATCAATGGTAATGCCACGATTTATCCGTATACTGGAATTGCCTTATAAAAATTGTGTAACTTCAATAAGGTGAATTGAGGTAATCGTAACCATTAATGGTATGACGTACTATAGTAGAGCAGAGGAAAGCTGATGATAGCTAAGGGCAAGGACATGGAGCAGAGGGCCATCGAGGAGGTGGCGGCGCTCATGTGCGCTGCGGCCAGGACGGCCCCGAAGGCTAAGGGCGTTGATAACCTGGTGACACTTGTAGTTACTGGCGCAGATAAGGACAGGCTGGCCAGGGAAATGAGGAGGGTTGCGGAGGAGCATAATATAGGCTTTTTCGTCAGGGATGCGGACTGCGTGGATAAGTCGCAGGCCGTCGTCCTGCTTGGCCAGCGCCCACTGCCCGCATACGTCCCGCAGTGCGGCTATTGCGGGTTTGCGGACTGTACTGAAAATATCAAAAACACGGGAGTCTGCGCCATTAGCATGGGCGACTTGGGCATTGCCGCCTGCTCCGCCGCCGCTGTTGCGGCTCTCCACCACATAGATAACCGCATCATGTTCTCCATAGGCAGGGCGGCGCTAAACCTGAAACTATTCGAGGATGACCAGGTCAAGGAGGCCTACGGGATACCGCTGAGCGTATCGGGCAAGAGCCCATTCTTCGACAGGAAATAATATATTATTTATTATTCGTTTAGCAGGTTTATCCATTTTGTTCCTTTCTGCTTGTAGCTAACCGCTTGAAGCTTCGGCACCATGGTTCACCTGATACTCAGCCGTAGTTCTGCTTCGAGTTTATAAACAATTTCCTTACGCCATTGAATGAGAGAGCTACAATTTATAAACCTCTAGCATATAGTAGACAGTGGAGAAATCGTAGATGGGAGTCGACCTGACCGACCTGGCGCCAAAGCATGAGATTGAGCTGAAGGAGCTGAGCGGCAAGATAATAGCCATAGACGCATTTAACACGCTGTACCAGTTTTTGAGCATAATACGGCAGCCTGACGGGACCCCGCTCGTTGATGAAAAGGGGCAGGTCACATCGCATTTGTCGGGTATAATATATAGGGTGACGAACCTGATTGAGCTGGGCATCAAGCCCGTGTTCGTATTCGATGGTAAGCCTCCGCTCCTTAAGGCTGAGACGATTAAGGCGAGGGCCGAGGTCAGGGAGGCGGCCAGGCAGATGTATGAGGCAGCGGTTGAGGAGGGCAGCGCAGAGGCGTACAAGTATGCCCAGGCCGCGACGAGCATAAATGCCCAGATAATAGAGGACTCGAAGACGCTGCTTGGCTATATGGGTATACCATTCATTGTCGCCCCATCCGAGGGCGAGGCGCAGGCATCCTGCATGGTCTCTAAGGGCGCCGCCGACTATGTAGGCTCTCAGGACTATGATTCTTTGCTGTTTGGCGCGCCGCGCATGGTTCGGAATGTGACCATAACGGGCCGCCGCAAGGTGCCCAGGAGGAACATCTACGTCGACGTGAAGCCCGAAATCGTAGAGCTAAAGGAAACGCTTGAAACGCTAGACATCACAAGGGAGCAGCTCATAGATATTGGCATCCTCGTGGGCACGGACTTTAACCCTGGGATTTACAAGGTAGGCCCGAAGACTGCCCTTAAGCTCGTCAAGAAACATAAAAACATGCAGGAGGTCTTCGGCGAATTAGAGCAGACCATCGAGAATTATGAGGAGATAAAGGAGTTCTTCCTGCACCCGCCCGTCACCGATGATTACCATATAGCATGGGGCCGGCCAGAGCCCGCGAAGATCAAGCACTTCTTGTGTGACGAGCATAGCTTCTCCCAGGACCGGGTGGAGAAGGTGGTCGAAAGGCTGGAGAAGGCGGTCGTAGAGACCGGCAAGCAAAAGACGCTATCGGCCTGGTTCTGAGCTCACCACAGAGGCCACAGAGGGGGATATGAACCACAGAGGTTCACAAAGGACACAGAGGATTTTTATTTCCTAAGGGGGGAGCTAGCCGCCCCCCTCGGAGACCCCCTCAATTAATAGGTCAATCATTTGATATACTATGATATGATAAATGGAGGACACATAATAAAAAAGAATCTCATTTAATAGGTAGAAAGGAGGGTCCCTCAGGGGGCGAAGCCCCCTTGAGTAATAAAAAGCCTCTGTGAACCTCTGTGGTGAATATTCTCTCTGTGTCCTTTGTGAACCTCTGTGGTGAATATTCTCTCTGTGTCCTTTGTGAACCTCTGTGGTGAATATTCTCTCTGTGGCCTCTGTGGTTCTATAGCGATTAGAAAGGTTTTAAGTAATTAAGATTAACATTGTTAAGATGATCGTTATGGCAAGTTATGAGGAGCTGTCATCTAGGCTAAAAACGCTATTGGGCTTGAAGGGGTCCCCCGTGGCGGTCAAATTGGTCGCCCAGCGGGGCGAGATACCTGCGGGGGTGGCTGAGCTAAAGGAGAAGCTCAGGCACTGCGAGATGGTGCAGAAGGCGCGGCATGGCGACGTGTTCTATGCCACAAAGGAGCAGCACGCCTGCGCTGGAGGGGCTGGAGCGCTGGGCGTGGCGGAGACGCCCGAAAAGATAAAGACGGGGGAGTTCTACTTTGGGCTGGGCAGGTTTAAGACTCTTGAGTCAGCCAAGAAGACCATGGACGCCGTTCCCAGGACGGGCAAGCACTTCATAGCCTCCATGTACGCGCCGCTCGAGAAGGCGAGCTTCAAGCCCGACGTGGTGGTAGTGATAGGCAACCCGAAGCAAATACTGAGGATAGGGCAGTCAAACATATATGAGAAGGGCGGACGCAACGTCGTGAGCTTTGCGGGCATACAATCCCTGTGTGGCGATGCGGTGGCCCAGCCCTACAACACCGGGGAGATGAACGCCACGTTTGGGTGCGACGGCTCACGAAAGTACGCTAAGATAGCCGACGACGAGCTAATCGTGGGCATACCCGAGGCGAAGCTGAAGGGCGTCGTCGAGGCGCTTGAAAAGATATCAAAATAGCCATTTTTTATTTAAAAATAGCTCTTGACGTAGCCTATAAGCTCTTTGTAGAGTACCATGAGGTCGCCGCTATCCAGGCCTGCTAGCTCCTGCCGGTCGAGCTCAATGCTAAAGGTGCCGTCATATCTATTGGACTTCATCCTGGATAGGAGGGCACCGAGCGGCAGGTGTCCATCGCCCGGCACCAGGTGGCTCGATCCAGGGCTTCGATGATCGCTAATGTGAACGCCTTTAACGCGAGGGGCGAGCATGTCATACGCCTGCAAAATATCAAAGCCGCTCGCCGCACAGTTTGCCACGTCAAAATTAATGAACACGTCCATATCGTATGCGAGGTCTCTGACCCGCTTTATGTCCATTACTGGCGGCACCTTAAGGCTACCCGCTGGGGCGCCATTCTCTATGCAAATAGAAGAGCCACCATATAAGCCTTTAAAATAATTCAGCCTATCCCTGAAAAGGAAACATGAAACGTCACGCAAAAATGGCGAGTTAGGAACCTTAAAGATGATGCTACGAGGCTTAAAGATATGGATGGCAGAATGGGCCTCGACGTCGCCATGGAGAAGGTAATGAAGAGGCCTCCTAAAGGTAAGGGTCGGGGCTACAATGCTCCTTATAGGCATATTATAGTCCACGGAGCGGATGAACAGGGTATCAAGGTCCACATTTAGAGCCGAGCAGTCCAGCTCGATGCCATCGTAGCCAGACCTTTCGGCGATATCAAAGGCCTCGTCCACCTTTTTAAGGCTATCCAGGCATACCTGCAGCAATATTTCAGGCATCAAAAGAATATCTAGAGCCCGAAGGATAAATCAGCAAAGCAAGAAAAAATCGAACGGCCGCTATTTACGCCGTAAAATCTACATGTCATAGTAGAGCTCTTTTATCTTGATGAAAACGTCGCCCACCATGACGTATTCCTTGAACACCGTATCATGGTCGGTGATGCGGCGCTCCACCACGTAGCCGTTCTGCTTCAGAATATCGCCGATAGGCTTCTTTTGAGCGCGTATCTCGTCTATGAATTCCGGGGGATTCTTATCGACCGGCATCTCCACCGTTGAATGGACTATGACCTTGCCGTCCTTTAAAAATTCTGATACTCGAAAGATGACACCATTTTTTTCTTCCTGGCCGACCACGCGGAACACGACCCCGGGATAGTTATCCATCAGGTATCGCGTAGTGGACTCGGCAGAACTTATAATCGCTTTATACCAGGGCATCGACAGCGTGCTCCCAACCTGTAATGATGAATAAATAGGTTTGAACATCTCCAGGAGGAGATGTTCATATTCTTATATAATCTTTTTCTCAAGCCTTTACGTAAAGGGTGCCTTTTCCGGCCTCTGCACGGTCGCCCTGGTAGACCTTAAAGGGAGTTGCCTTGCCGTCAAATTCGACTTCCTGTGTCGTCTTTAGGGCAAAGCCGGGCATCATGGTCTCGATCTTGCCGAGAACGTAAATGGTGCCGCGGATCATCTGGGCGCCAACCCGGCCTGGGGAATCGCCGTAGATGACGATCTTTCCGCCAGGGTCCTTGGGGCCAAGCGCCCTGCCGGCGTGGATGCCAGCGTTTATGTCCACGTTACCCTTGACGGTGATCGTGCCGCCCATCATGTACTCGCCGATGTCGCAGCCGGCGTTGCCGTTAACGACGATTTCGCCGCCCTTCATGCCACGCCAGTCGCCCCTATACGAGGCTCCCAGGTAGTTGCCTGCGTTGCCCTCGATGACGAGCTTTCCGCCCTCCATCTGGATGCCCGCGAAGGCGTCTGCGTTGCCCTTGACGATGATGCTGCCGCCCTTCATCCAGGCGCCGCAGTACATGTCCACGTCGCCCTTACAGAGGATAGCGCCAGCCGTCATCTTGGCTCCGATGTACTTGACCCTCGGGACGCTCCCGTTGATGACTATGGCCTGGTCCTCCGCCCTGGCGGCGACTGTGCCGGAGATGTCGAAGAACTTCCCTAAAGGCCAGGTGGTGTTACCCTCCCATACTTTTAGGGCCTTGATCTCGTCCAGGGTCTTGCCGGCGAAAACGTCGGGGCTGATGACCTCTGCCTCGAGGACGAGGTACTTCTCGCCATTGGGGGTTAAGGTTATCTTTTCCATCTTAGTTACCTCCCGCCAGCGGCCCGGCTTTTATGACAGTCGGGTTAACGAGGTATGCGTCCTGCACCGGGTAGTTGTTCAGCGTGACCGAGTAGTACTTCAGGAACTTGTCCACGATGTCGTTGGTGACTTCCTTGTTTTCGATGCCATCCACCGCATTAGTCCAGACAGTGCTCTTGGTGGTGCCGTTGGAGACCACTTCGCCGTCCTTGATGACTATCTCGCCGCCCTTTATCGTGTAGGCCGCCCTCTCGAACGCCTTGACGACCGCCTCGGGCTTCTGCGTGGCATCCGTCGTCTTCGGGTTGTAGTTGTATATTGCGATGTCCGCATCTGCGCCTATGGCCAGGCTGCCCTTCTTCTTGCCCAGGCCGAGAGCCTTTGCCGGCCCTGCCCTGGTCATCTGGGCGATTTCGTAGAGCGTCATCTCTCGGTCGATAGACCCTATCTTGGTTCTCTCGGGCACCCACTTGTGGAGGGTCGCCAGCTTTGCGTCCCTCGCCTTCTTGCTCATGAGCCAGCTCATGACCGTTGGATAGCGGGTGAACGGCCCGGCGTTCGGATGGTCGGTGGTCATGAAGCACTTCATGGGGTCTTTAATAAGCAGGGCAAGCTCCAGCCCTATCGCCCACTGTATGCCGCAGACGTGCAGCTTGGGGTCGTAGATGTATGGAACGACTCCCGAGCCTGTCTCGAGCTCCACGTCCTCGTTTGCCCACTTCAGGTGGTTGAGCGAGTGCAGGCTGAACTCCATCGGGCCATCCGCCGTCATGGTGGTGGTCTCGTCAAGGGTCACGAAGCCAGCGTCTACGGTAAGGTGGTCGTGGGAGTTCACGTAGTCCGCGATGGCGTCAGCCTTAGACTCGAAGTCCTTCCAGGAAGTACCACCGTAACAGTTGAACTGGGCGTGCGTGAAGTGCATGTTCTGGGTCCTTCCAGACTTCTTGTTTATCGGCATGTTCTCGGTCAACGCCAGCGTCTTCAGGGTCGTCGTGTAGTTGCCCGGATGGCCCAGGTTGTTGCCGTGAAGGTGTATGGAGTGCGGCAGGCCCAGGCGCTCGTTGGCCCCTGCAAGGCCCTTTATGATGTCCCTCGGGGTCACGTCGAAGTACGGGACGGGGTCGTCAATCGTGACGCAGTTCTTGCCCCAGCCCCACGCCTCAGTTCCTCCAGGGTTGACCAGCTTCACCACAAAGCCCTTGGTGGCCTTGAGCATCCAGGCGACGAAGGCGTCCAGCTTATCCCACTCGCCCCTCTTGATGTACTCCATGACGAGCCAGTTGTTGCCCAGTAGCGTGTAGGCTGACTCGTCTATGATGGGGGTGTCCCTTATCTCCTCATGGGTGTGCCTGGCCAGCAGCGGCGGCATGGCCGCCTCGTTGACCATCGTGTAGCCCATCATGGCATACCTGTAGCCCGTGGTGAACGTCGAGGGCACTGAGAAGCCTCCGCCCGCCCTCACGAGCTTCGTGCTGGCCATGATCCGGTCATCGTGAAGCTTGTCCTCGGGCCTGTATAGCCTTCCGACGTTGACCTTTGGGCCTGCGACGTGCGAGTGGATATCGACTCCGCCAGCCATGACGGTCTTACCCCTGGCATCTATGACTTTAGCGCCGGTGGTAAGCCTGGAAGGCTCCACTATCTTGCCGTTCTGGACAGCGATATCCTTGACGTCACCATTTATGCCGCTCGCCGGGTCGTAAACGAACCCGTTCTTTATCAGGATTTCATTTGTTGCAGTTGTAGCTTTCTTGGCCATGGTTCCACCTCAGTGATGCCCCTGTCCAGCGGGGATGCCCTTCAGCTCCTTTACTCTATTCAAAATCCTTCGTAGGATCTCCTCGTCTGAGAGGATGCCCTTAGGAGCGTCTACGACCTTCCTGCAGCGGATTGGCACGTTGTCCATGCGATAGGCAGTGCCCTCCTCCTCTACGCCGATTATGCTTGACGGTATGACGAGCTTGGATATGCCAGTCGTGGGAGTATAGTGCGGGTCAATCGCTATCGTCGGTATCTGGGCGTAGTACTTCATCGCCTCCACCGGGAAGTGTGCGCCCGGGTCTGACGCGATGATGAGGGCAGCGTCGCATTCATGCCTCAGCAGTATGTCGTTCGCGGCGGTCTCTCCCGGGTTATACCGCGGGTAGCCCCTGGAGAAGTCCATGGCGAACGGGAAGCCCGACTGCCAGGACATGACCTGGCCGCTTCCAGTAACGTTGTAGTGGCCTCGCATGGGTATGAGGTTGAACTTCGTATACTTGTTCATGTCCTGCGTCCAGCTGATGGCCATGTCGATGTTGCGGTGCTTGCCCGTCGTCTGGGTTACCCCCATTCCGAAGAAGAGCAGGCCGAACTTCTTGGATTTCGCCACCTCGGCGAGCTCCTTGATCTGCTCCTTCTTTACGCCTGCAACCACGTCGGGGATGTCCTCGCCCCTAGTTACCGTCCTTAAGGCGTCTAGTAATTCGTAGTCCTTGCCCTGCTCTACCTGTATGTAGATGTCTGCCTGCTTGGCGGTGTCCGTCGGCCTGGGGTCCACTACCACTAGCGTGCGGTCATCAAAGCCCCTCTCTGTGAAGAAGCCTCTCGGGTAAATCGTGTAGCGGCTCATGTGCCTCGGGTGGGCATGAATGGGATTGCAGCCCCAGTATATTATGAGGTCTGCCCTGTTCTTGACCTCCCCCAGCGTACACATAGGCGCGCCCACGGTCTGGATGGCTAAAATGCTTGGGCCATGGCAGACCGAAGCCGTGTTATCCGTTACGCCGCCAGTGACCTCGGCAAGCTCGTTGCCTATCTCCTGCGCCTCGCACGACGTTGAAGACCAGCCATAGTATAGCGGCCTCTTCGCGCTAGCCAGGATCTGAGCTGCCTTCTCTATGGCATAATCATAGCTCACAGGGGTGAACTCAGTGGTGCCATCCTCCCTCTCGAGAGGCTGCATTATCCTGTGGCCGGCCTGCGCCGACTTGAACTTCTCGTTGCCTATTATACAAGCGTTCATCGTGTCGACAATCCTGTTGCCGTCGAGCACGACCTTTATGTCGTCGCAAAGGGTTCCACAGAACGGGCAGACCACATCCGTTACCACTCTTAGGCCTTCTGGCTTCGTAGCGGTTTCTGTCTTTTGAATCTCTATCATTATGCCTTCTCCTTTAGTAATGTGGTCTTCTGAAGCAGCTCGATGCCGTTCAGAACTTTCTCGTTAGGCGCTGGCTCAATCGTCACCTTTACTCCTTTGAAGTGGGGCATGCCCGTGGAATACGTGTTCGGGCTCGTAACCTGGTTTGCCCAGGGCCCCATGGGAATAAAGACCAGCCCAGGGTGTGGACCCTGGGTTGTTTTGACCGCCCTAACGACTACCTCTCCGTAGGCTGACTTGACCCTCACGGTCTGGCCCGGGAATACCTTGAGCTTTTTTAAATCAGCCACGTCCATCTCGCATATCCCGCAGGCCTTTACATACTCTTCATCATGCTTGTGTCCCTCGATGGCGACACCCTGCATGAATGTCCTGCCTGATATCAGGTTCACTTCGATAGCAGTCATTTTCGGGTCTCCTGAGGAAGCCCCGGTCACTTCTTCTGGACCGGTGCGGCTTCCAGCTTCTTACCAGCGCTTGCCTTTGCGATCTCGGCCAGGTCCTCGTCCGCGGCGGCTGCATGGCCAGCTTCGGCCGCCACCTTGACCTTCTTCTGGACGGGACTCGGGCCCAGCTTCTTGATGGTATTGACCATGTCCTTGACGACCTCCGCCCACAGGGCACCTTCGGATGCCGAGACGAACGTCATCTTGAGCCTTCTCGGGTCAATGCCATACTGCTCTAAGACTTTCCTGGTTAAAGCGATCCTGCGCCTCGCCTTGTAGTTGCCCGCTATATAGTGACAGTCGCCGATGTGGCAGCCAGACACGAGCACGGCGTCGGCTCCGAGGCTGAACGCCTCGAGGATGAACGCAGGGTCGATGCGGCCCGTACACATCACGCGGATGACGCGGACGTTGGGCGGGTACTGTATTCTAGATGTCCCTGCAAGGTCTGCGCCCGCGTAGGTACACCAGTTGCACAGGATACCGAGTATCTTGGGTTCGAACTCGTCTGCCATTTTTACGCACCTCCAGCAGGGGTGAACAATGCTGCAATCTGCGCCCTTATCTGGTCATTCTTGAAGTGCTGCATAGTTATCGCTTTTGCAGGGCATGCTGCGCCACAGGTGCCGCAGCCCTTACACATGGCATCGTTCACGCTAGCCCTTCTGTGGCCCTCACTTATCACGTTGAGCGTGATGGCCTTGTACGGGCACAGGCTTCCGCATACGCCGCAGCCCGAGCAGAGGTCTTCATTGACCTTTGCCGCGATGGGCTCAAGGGCCACCTTGCCCTGGTTGATCGGAACCTGCGCTGCCGCAGCCGCGCCTGCAGCCTGGGCAACCGTGTCTGGAATGTCCTTCGGGCCCTGGCAGCAGCCCGCCAGGTATATGCCATCCGTGCTCGTGGAGAACGGGTTCAGCTTCGGATGCGCTTCCAGCAAGAACTTGTCCGGGCTTCTGGATATGGTGAGCTTGTTCCTTAGAAGCTCGGTCTCAGCCTTCGGGACTATAGCTGAAGCTAGCACCACCATATCGGCCTCAAGCGCTACAGGCGTGCCCAACAACGTGTCCTCAGCGTGCACGATCAAGTTCTTATTAACAGGGTTCTCCTCTATGTAAGAGACCCTGCCCCTGATGAACTTGGCGCCTTCATCCTGAATCCTGTAGTAGAACTCCTCATAAGCCTTGCCAAAAGCCCTGATATCCATGTAGAATATGTAGGGCACGGTGCCCGGCATCTTCTCCATGATCTGGTGGGCGTGCTTGAGCGAGTACATGCAGCAGACTCTCGAGCAGTATGGGTTGGCGTCCTGGTCCCTCGAGCCGGCGCACAAAACGAACGCGACGCTGTGCGGCTTCTGGCCGTCAGACGGCCGGATAAGCTTGCCACCAGTCGGGCCTGAAGCGTTTATGAGCCTCTCGAACTGCAAGCCAGTGATGACGTTATCGTAGACGCCGTAGCCCCACTCCTCCTTCTTCTGAATCTCGTACAGGTCAAAGCCGGTGGCGACGATAATCGTGCCCACCTTGATCTCGACGAGCTCGTCCTTCATGTTCAGGTCTATGGCGTTCTTGTCACCACACTTCTTCACGCAAAGCTCACACTTTATACAGCTGTTAAAGTCAACGGTGTACTTGAGCGGGACTGCCTGCGGGAAGGGCACGTATATGGCCTTCCTCGGGCCCAGGCCGAGGTCGAACTCGTTACCCTTGGTGACCGGGCAAACTGCCGCGCAGTCACCACAGCCGTTACAATCGGCTTCCTTGACGCCACGGGCCTTCCGCCTCACAGTGACGGTGAAATTCCCGATGTAGCCGTCCACCTTTTCGACTTCAGAGTAGGTTAACAGCTTAATGTTGGGGTGCCTTTCGACGTCCACCATCTTCGGGGTCAGGATACACTGCGAGCAGTCCAGGGTCGGGAACGTCTTGTCCAGCCTGGACATGTTGCCGCCTATGCTCGGCTCTTTCTCGACCAGGTATGTGGTAATCCCGGAGTCCGCAGTCTCCAGCGCGGCCTGGATACCCGCGACGCCGCCGCCGATTACCATTACCGCCTTCTCGACCGGTATGTACTTCGTATCGAGCGGCTCGAGCAGCGATGCCCTCGCCACGGACATCCTTATGATGTCCTTCGCCTTCTCCGTCGCCCTCTCCGGCTCCTTCATGTGGATCCAGGAGGATTGCTCACGAATGTTCGCCATCTCGAATATGAAAGGATTCAACCCGCCAGCTGCACAGGTCTTCCTGAAGGTCGGCTCGTGCAGGCGGGGCGAGCAAGCAGCCACCACTACTGCCTCAAGGTTATGCTCCTTGATGGCATCCCTGATCTTCGCCTGACCGGGCGTGGAGCACATATACGTATAATTCTCAGCGTGCACCACATTAGGAAGCGTCTTAGCGTACTCGACCATTTTTTCGATTGGAATGACGCCCGCTATGTTAGTACCGCAGTGACAGATGAACACTCCAACTCTGTTAGGTTTCTTCTCAGCCATTTCTCATCCCTCACACAATCTTATCCAGCAACGAGTCTACTTTTATCACGTGCGCCTCCAGTCCCAGCTCGTCCGGGCTCATGCCCTGGGCGAGGCCCAGCAATTGCCCGTAATGGAGCACCGGGATGTCGTAGCTGTCGCCGAACTTCTCCTTGATCTCGAGCTGTCCCCTATCGAACTGGAGGTGACAGAACGGACAAACGTCCACCACGCAATCCACTCCGACCTGAGACATGTTCTTGAGCTTCTCGTTGGTCATGTCCAGCGCAAAGTCTATCTTATAGCCTCGCACTCCTCCGCCTGCTCCACAGCACATCATCTTGTCCTTGTAGTTTACGCTCCTGGCGCCCAGCACCTCTACCATCTCGTCCAGGAACGTCGGGACTTCGGTCGAGAACGCCGCACTGCCAAATTTCCTGTCCCTTCCAGGCTTGAGCAAGTGGCAGCCGTAGTGGATGCCCACCTTAATCCCGTTGAGCGGCTGTACCACGCTGTCCCTTATCTTTTTCAGGCCTACGTCAGTGTATAGCTGTTCTGCAACGTGCCTGATCTCAATAGAGCCCTTGAACTGCATGTCGGCCAGCTTTAAGAGGTCGTTGACCTTGGCCTTTTCAGCAGGATTCTCCTTAAGCCTCTCGTTCACGTCGTAGAGAGACTTATAGCAGCCGTTGCACAAAACGCTACAGTCCAGGCCCATCTGCTCTGACAGGCAGATGTTCCTTGCGGCCAAAGCTTCCCATGTGAGTATGTCCATGGACCCGAACGCGCCGGGAGCGGGGCAGCATCCCGCGCCTTTGAGGTCCACCAGCTCCAGGCCGAGGTTTTTCGCCGTCTTGATGGTCGATGCCTCGATGCCCGGGTACCTATTCGGGGCTATGCATCCCAGGAATAATGAAGACTTGAATTTAGTTTCGCTCATTTCTTACCACCTTCCACAGCGGCCTTAATGGCCATCAAACCTGTCGCCTCCAGTATCTTCTGTACGCCAGGTATGTACTCGGGGTACATGTGAGTCGTGGGCGGCTCCGCCGTCAGGCCAAGCTTCTTGCGTAGAGCCCTGTTTGCGTCGTTGTTGGGCACGCCGTGGCCGGTCTGGTAGATGAAGCCCGCGGTCGCTAGGAAGTTCTTCGGCACGATGTGCTGCCTGGTGGCCATGTTCCTCAACGCGATGATGACGTCCGTCGGCTTCACGTGTCTCGGGCACCTGTCAGTGCAGGTATAGCACGTCGAGCAGTACCATATCTCGTCGCTCTTCAGCAGCTCATCCTTTAGCCCGAGCGCCGTCATCCTCATTATCTTTCTGGTTCTTAGGGCGTTCCTCCTGCCCATTGGGCAGCCACCCGTACAGGTGCCGCACTGGTAGCACACGGAGATGTTCTCCCCGCCAGCCTTCTCGACCTCATGGGTAAAGTTCACGAGGCCCTTGTTCAAGTTTAAAACCTGTGATTCCAATGCCATTTTTTACGCCCCCTGAATCTTGGGAGTCTTCTCTGCCATCAGCTTATCAGCGATCTTCTTGGAAAGATTGGTCTCCTCGCCCTTCCAGTTAATCTTGGTCCTCTTCATCTTTATGGTGCCGTCAGCCGGACAGGCGTTAATGCATGCGCCGCAGAACATGCAGAAGTCCTTATTGTACATGAGCTTTCCAGGCTTCTGGCCCGCCTCCTCAACTGGCGGGATGTAAAGCGCGTTCGCCGGGC
Source organism: Methanocella conradii HZ254 (assembly GCF_000251105.1). Taxonomy (GTDB): domain Archaea; phylum Halobacteriota; class Methanocellia; order Methanocellales; family Methanocellaceae; genus Methanocella; species Methanocella conradii. Next base: position 2,348,275 of record NC_017034.1, read on the forward strand.
ACACCTCGACGCATGTCGAGCATCCTGCCGGGCACTTATCCGTCACCAGCTCGTACTCGCCCTCGAATACCTTGCTGACCTTTGCCGCCTCCTGCGGGCAGATGACCTGGCACCACGAACAGGTGATACACTCGTCCAGGTTGATGTCCACCTTGCCGCTCAGCTTCGGCTTGGCGAGCTCCTTCCGCTCCAGCTTGATTGCCTCCTCCGGACAGGCCGAGATGCATAGCTGGCAATAGTCGCACTTCTTCTCGTCAAAAGTAAGCTTGCCGATCTTCTTAACCGTGAGGGGCGTTGGCTCCTTATAGTCTATCTTATAAGCGTCACAAAGCTCTGCGCAGATGCCACACAGCGTGCACTTATCCTCATCGAGCTTAAAGTCGAGCACGTACTTCGTGTTCGTCGAAGCAGCCTTGTGGCCCTGGTCGACGTCCGCCACCTCCCTCTTGATGGCGTCCCTGGGGCAAACCTCTTCACAAAGCACGCAAAGGGTACACTTCTCGGGGTCGATCTTGGCGTCCTTCGCTAACTGGGGGAAGCCCTGCTGCTCGATGATTGGCAGCTTTGGCTGCCCATCGACGGTCAGCTTTACCGCGTCGAACGGGCACATTATGTTGCACACGCCACAATACGAGCACTTCTTAGGGTCTATGTCGATCTTTGCGACCTGCGCCTTACCCCTTCCAACCGCTCCGATAGGCCCGCGGGAAATGGCCTCTTCGGGACAGGCGTCGATGCACACTCCACAACCAGTACACTTGTCGAGGTCAACCGTTAAGTTTGACTTAGTCAACAACAGTTTCTGCTCGACGTCCAGCTTGTTGTTCTCTATTTTTTTCGCATAACTGGGAAACAAGTATCTTCTCCTCCTATACGTTCATTCCGTTGTAAGCGTGATCGCACGCTGAGGACATACCATTAAGCAAATGCCGCAACCATTGCATACATCCTCATTGACCACGACCGCCTTACCGTTCAAGACATTGTAAGTCTTCTTTTTCGTCGCCGGGTTGGCGACCGTCAACTCCAACGCATTGACCGGGCAGGCGACAACGCAATTATTGCAACCAGTACAGATTCTGCCCTGGATATCTAACGCTATTGCCGTCACTTTACGCACCAGCCATTTGGTTTTTGTTGGTTTTTGTATGATTACATACCTATTTAAAGGTTGCTGTAACCAAGACAGGAACCTACGTTTGCCTATTTTTTTGGCACGAATATCTTAACTTGGGGTTTACTTTTTAAATATTTTTCCTCTTCGCCTGGATATCTCCTCGTTTTTATGTGGGGTAAATAATGAACGCTATATGGGCCTGGCATTGCAGCCCGGCCACTATAATTAATTATAGTTTCAAGCCTATAACTTTATAAACTTTTCCTAATATGCCAGATAAATAATTCAAATATATTATTAATTTAAAGGTAGAAATGTATTTATGCTTTTATGTTATAGATATGTTTTAAGCTATGTTATTTATTTTTGGATGGCTCTATAAGCCTTCCCTCGTAAAAGTGAGACAATCTAATATAATATACAGGCTGGTAAAAAATTTATCAACTATAACTAAACCTTTATATACCCCCGTTATGAAAAAGAGCCATGCTAAACTGAGATTTGATCTAGCCCATAAAAGGGCTTAGCAAAAGGATCTGTCTTGTCAATGGAGTGAAAGAAATGGGAGAAAAAGTCAAGGTAATCGAGTCATGGCTGGCCGCATGCGCTGGCTGTGAGATCTCGGTGCTCGACCTGCACGAGGCGCTCCTGCCCGTGCTCGAGAAGATCGAGTTCGCCTACATACCCGTGCTAATGGACGTCAAGCACCCGCCCAAGGCGACCGTAGGCATCGTAAGCGGAGGCGTGAGGAACAGCGATAACCTGCACGAGCTGCTGGAGATAAGGAAGAATTGCGATATTCTGATAGCGCTGGGCAGCTGCGCCTGCTTCGGCGGCAACCCTGGACTGGCCAACCTGTACGACCTTAACTCCGTGATGGAAGAGGTGTACGTAACCACGAAGAGCACGAAGAATGAGATAGGGAAGCTGCCATACATGGATGGCCTTCCGACGATTTTGCCGGACCTGAGGCCGGTGGGCGACTATGTCAAGGTCGACGTGATGATACCTGGCTGCGGCCCGAACCCTGCCATGATCGGCGCGGCCGTCATGTCGCTGCTCGGCGGCGCGCCCTACGAGCTGAGCAAGAAGTCGGTCTGCGACGAGTGCCCGAGAGAGAAGAGCGAGAGGAACATAAAGAAGGTATTAAGGCCGTTCGAGGGCACGGTAGACCCGAAGAAGTGCCTGTTCGAGCAGGGATACCTGTGTAGCGGCTCCGCCACCAGGGGTGGCTGCGGCGCGAGGTGCCCGAGCGCGGGCGCCGCATGCCGTGGATGCTTCGGCCCGTGCGAGAACTCGCCCGAGCAGGGCGCGGCCATGATCAGCGCAGTCGCCTCCTGCTATGGCCTGGATGAGGATCCGACGGTGGACCTTGATAAGATGGTCGAGAACATCTACGACCCCATCGGCAACTTCTATAAGTATACGCTGCCAGTCTCATTCCTGACTAAGAGGGCAGTGGAGAAGGTAAAGTGAGGTGATTCTAATGAAGCAAATCAAAGTAGCACCAGTATCAAGGATAGAAGGCCACGCCCAGATCACCATAGACGTTGATGAGAGCGGCAAGGCGACCGATGCCAGGCTCAACATCATGGAGATACGGGGCTTTGAGAAGTTCTTGCAGGGCAGGCCAATAGAGGAGGCCCCGAGGACTGTAACCCAGATCTGCGGCATCTGCCCCGTATCCCACCACCTGGCATCCGCCAAGGCGGTCGACGACAACTTTGGGGTGGAGACGGCCCCGACCGCAAAGCTTCTCCGAGAGCTAATGCAGTACGGCCAGTATATTCACAGCCACGCGCTGCACTTCTACTTCCTGGCCGCCCCGGACTTCGTGTTCGGCCCTGACAGCGACCCGAAGCAGAGGAACGTGTTTGGCATAATAGCCGCCAACCCTGAGCTAGCCGTGCAGGCCGTGAAGCACCGCAAGATAGGCCAGCAGATCGTCGAGGCCACGGGAGGCAGGTCCATATCCCCGGTCACTTTCGTGCCCGGCGGGATAACCAAGGGCCTCACCAAGGAAGACGTCGACAGGCTCCTGCCGATGGCCAAACAGGCCGTGGAGTACTCGAAAAGCGCGCTGGCGCTTGCCAAGCCGATTTTCAACCAGTACATAGACGCTATCAAGCAATTAGGGTCAGCCGAGTCCATGCACCTGGGCCTCGTCAAGAATGGCAACCTCGAGCTGTACGACGGAACTCTAAGGCTGCTCGGCAAGGATGGGAGCATTGTCAAGGAGTTCAACCCGAAGGATTACTTACAGTATATAGCCGAGTACGTGTATCCGCACTCCTACCTTAAGGCGCCTTACTGGAAGGAGATGGGCTGGGAGAACGGCATGTACCGCGTCTCGCCGCTTTCGAGGATAAACGTCTGCGACAAGATAAGCACACCGCTTGCTAACGCCGAGCTTCAGGAGTTCCGCAAGGCGTTCGGCAGGCCGGCTCAGCACACCCTGCTGTACCACTATGCCAGGCTTATCGAGCTGCTATACGCCTCTGAGCGTGCTGTGGAGATGCTGTCCGACCCCGCCATAATGGGCAAGGACCTGAGAGCCCCGGTGAAGCCCAGGGCTGCGACGGGCGTAGGCGTCATCGAGGCGCCGAGGGGTACCCTGATACACGACTACGACACTGATGAGAAGGGCTTCATCACCAGGGCCAACATCATCGTCGCCACGGCTCACAACAACAAGGCGATTAACGTGGGCCTTAAGAATACCGCCCAGAAGATCATCAATAGCGCCACCCCGCCCGAGGGCATCCTCAACAGGATGGAAATGGTCATCAGGGCGTACGACCCGTGCTTCTCCTGCGCCACCCACACCGTGGCCGGCAAGATGCCGCTCGAGGTCATCATCAACAGGCCCGACGGCAGAGAGGTAATCCGACGCTAAGCTTAGCGAGCCCCCTGGGGGCTCGTCTCTTCTTTTTTATAACAAGCTTTAAGTTCTCATTTGCCTATTAACCGCTCTATATGGCGTTTACCATTAGAGCCCTAAGCACGGCCCTGCTCATCCTGGCCGTGGCCGCGCTGTGCGGGTGCTCCGGCCCTGAAAAGAAGATTACGGCAACCGTGGCCCCAATCGTCGATGAGGAGGCGACGCCGACCCCCCTACCAACGCCTTCGGCTCAGCGCCCCGCCGTATCATTACTGGACGGCAAGGTAATCATCAGTGGCTACAGGGATGGAGCATCGGGGAGCTTCAGGCTCGACTCGGGCGTTTATATTGTCACCTGGGAGAGCTCGGGCACATACCTGAGCTTCTCGCTAACGGATGCAAGCGGAAATGGGAGCGCGGACCTCTCGAATGGCGCCGTTAGCGGCAAGAAGCTGCTCATCGTAGACGGCGATAAGGTGTATCCGGGCAACTTTACTCTTATAGCTGCCTCTGACTCAAGCTGGAAGGCCATGATTGAAAGGGCGGACGCGATTTCGCCAGCCTCCCTGCCCATAACTATGTCATGTGGTGAGGGCGAAGTTGGCATTTCGTCTCCTTTCGAGGCGCACGCAGGGGACATGTGGATAAGCTATAGCTTTTCGAGGACGGCGCAGGGCGATGGGCACGTCTATATCTATAATGTCAATTCAGGCCTTTCTTTCTATACGAGGCCATTGGCGGAGGGCGCTCAGGCGGGCGAGTCGATGGCTATCGTCCCGGATGATGGGGTCTACATAGCAGAAGTTACCATACCGCCAGGGGCCTCATATGGCGAGGTTAAGATAAGCCAGAAATAAGTTAAGGTTATGACCTTAATATCTATTAAAGAAATATGCGAAAAGCTTAGCGTAGCAGGCCGCCTTAAGTATAGGCCGCTATGCGTGTACGGTGCCGACGAGGCGCCTGAGGGGGCCGTTAAGTCTTCCACGGTGGACAGGTGTATAGCAAGGGCCATGTTTATGATGGCCTCCACCGAAGGCGTTCCGGCCTTTTATGTGGCTGGCGACGACGAAGCCTGCTGTATGGGTGGCCGGTCATGGATGGGGTTCATAGAGCCACACCCATTGCTGAAATATTTTGTAACCGTTGGCCACAAGGATTTCAGGGGCGGGGCGGCGGAGCGCCTCAAGGCTAGCCCGGAGTTGTTCGAGAAGAGCAGGCAGGCTCTTGGAAGGATTACGCCGCCTGATAGATACATCGTGGTGTCGCCCTGCAGCTACATAAAGGACGACCCGGGGGTACTGTCTATCCTGGTCTTTGGCTATGGGGAGCAGGTTAGAAACCTGGCGGGCCTGGCTCAGTTTGACGAGTACGAGCAGTTCTCGGTCGTCGTGACGCCTGGCGGGCCATCCTGCGCCACCTATATCACGTACCCCGCAGGCCTTGCCGAGAAAGCCCCAAAAAATACGGTATTTCTGGGCCCAACGGACCCTACGGGCAACGTATGGTTCCCTCCAGAATTGATGGCGATGGGCATCCCCATAAGGAAGGCGAGGCAGATGGCGGAGAGCCTGGAAGAGTCATTTATAGTAAAAAGGGCGAAGGTCGCCTATCCTGAAAGAAAGGTATAGTTTCTTTAAGCCTTAATCCAGCCCTTCTCGACCCAATGCTGGTAGTTGTGCGCCCACCTTTCCTTGTTAAAGGTGAGGGTCTGCTCGAATCGCCTGCGCCACTCCTTTATGGGAGCCTCCTGCTCGGGGTAGCTTCGCTTCTCCTTTATGGCAGCGACAAGCTCCTTCCCTACCTCGCGCGCCTTCCTGATGGCCTCCTCAGCGCCCTGCGGCCCCTGGGCGTTCGAGAAGCCGACGCTGCCGACGACGAGGCCACCAGACCTGTTGATAAAGGAGCTCATGACCTTGAGCACGCCCTCATACTCGCTACCGCCAGACGTGGTAAGGGTCAGGCCATACTTTCCATCGAGGAGCTGCTCATGAATGCTGTTGGCGCTCCGGTCCAGGAACGTCTTTAGCTGTGCTGACACGTTATCGATATAGTTAGGACTGCTCAGGATTACGCCATCGGCCGAGAAAAACTTCTCGGCGATTTTGTTATATTCATCCTTCTGTACGCACTTCCCCTTCGCATAGCAGGAAACACAGCCTTTACAGTAGTTAATCTTCATCTTTGCTATGTTTATGATTTCCGTCTCTGCGCCGGCCTCGCGTGCCCCCTCCAGGGCTGCGTTCACCAGCCGAAGCGTCGTGCTGTTCTTGCCCTTCGGGCTGCTGGTGATGGCTACTATCTTCATGATTTAGAAATTAATCACATGGTTCTATATAGTTTATCACACTAATTTTTAATATTATGAAAATAAGTATTATGTGTGCTCGATCTGTCTTTACCTTTACTGGGAGCGTCCGTGCTAGCAGGGATCGTCGTGGGGTGCGCGGCCGGGCTGCTGCCGGGAGTTCATGTCAATAACACCTCAGCCATATTATTGGGCATGACGCCGTCCCTGGCGGCCCTTGGATTACCCACCCTCTACGTGGCGGTCATCATCGTCGCAAGCACCATCTCCCAGAGCTTTTTGGACATAGTTCCTTCAATTTTTCTAGGGGCGCCCGACGAGGCCACGGCCATGGCTGTTCTCCCGGGACACAGGATGCTGCTCGAGGGCAGGGGCGCCGAGGCTGTGAGGCTATCCGCCATGGGAAGCGCGCTAGCCATTGGCATCTCTTTAATACTAATCGCCCCTCTATCCTTCTTTTTCAAGGCTTTCAACGGGCTGCTCCAGGATTCCATGGGCTTCATCCTGATCGCCATATCGGCGCTGACCATACTATCCAATCGTGGCGCCGGGCCGTTCGCAGGGCTTTGTGAGAGACTCAGGGCCATCGCATGGGCCGCCGCAATCTTTTGTACTTGTGGCCTGTTAGGCCTGGTGGCATTCGAGGCAGAGCCGCTGCTCTCACCCCCCGTGCGCATCGCTGCTCCTTCCATGCTACTACCGTTATTGTCCGGGCTGTTCGGCGCCCCTACGCTGCTGCTGAGCCTGCGCTCCACGCCCGCCATGCCTCCCCAGCATAAAAGCTCGCCATCGCTGTCCGCCGGCGATACCCTAAAAGGCGCATTCGCGGGGACGGCGGCCGGCGCCCTGGTATCATGGTTCCCGGCGGTGAGCGCGGGAGTGGCGACCACCCTGACGGGCATCTTCTCGAAAAAGGGCGAGCATGACGACCGCAAGTACCTTGTATCGGTATCTGGCGTTAACACGGCAAACGCCATCTTTTCCCTGGTCGCCTTCTACGTTATAGGGCATCCCAGGAGCGGCGCGATAGCAGCAGCCCAAAGCGTTATCGGAGCCATAGACTTTCAGGCCTTCCTTCTCCTCCTATTCGTCATGTGCCTTTCAGGGTCGCTGGCCTATCCGCTCACATTGGCCGCCGGAGGCCTTGCGGCCATGGCGTTCTCAAAGGTTAGCTATAGCATGCTAAACGTGTCCGTGCTCCTATTTTTAGGGGCCATGTGCGTGGCCATGACAGGCTTTCTAGGCCTGTCGGTATTCCTCGCATCAGCCATGATAGGGCTCGCCCCTCACCTCGTCAACGTGAGAAAAACATGTCTAATGGGCGTGCTCCTCGTGCCCTGCATACTATATTTCATTTGACCTTTCGAAGGCCTCTTTTCCCGCCTTCCACTTTTCTATCCTCGCCAGTAATGCAGGGCTCTTACCGAGCGCTTCCCTGAGCGGCTCCATGGCGCTCATCACAGATAAACCATAGTGCCCACGTAGCATCTAAAGGCTTATATCTGATATCGTAATATTAACTTCGATTATGGTACGGATAGCGCTGCCCAATAAAGGAAGAGTGTACGAGCCGATCCTGGAGCTATTCGAGCGGGCGGGGCTTCACATAGTGGACCACTCCGAGAGGAGCCTGTTCGCCAAGACGGTAGATGACGAGATTTCCCTGCTTTTCGCGAGGGCTCGCGACATTCCCGAATACGTGGAGAATGGGGCCGCAGACCTGGGCATAACCGGCGAGGATTTTATTGAAGAGTCAGGGGCGGTAGTTGAGACGTTGCTGGATCTGGGCATCGGTCGGGCTGACCTCGTGCTGGCCGTACCAGAAGACTCGAGCATAGAGCGGCTTGACCAGCTTGAAAATAAAAAGATAGCGACAGAGTTCCCAAATATAACGAAGAAATTTTTCGGCTCAAATGGGGTGAGAGTACACGTAGTCGAGGTATCGGGCGCCACGGAGATAACGCCCCACATTGGCGTGGCCGACGCCATCGTAGACCTCACTTCTAGCGGCACCACGCTTTCCATAAACCACTTAAAGGTGATCGCCCACGTGATGCGCACATCCCAGCGCCTCATAGCGAACAAGGAGAGCCGGGCGAGGATGCCTACAAAGATGGCGGAGATAACCCTTGCGCTGGAGAGCGTCATCGAGGCCAGGGGGAAGCGCTATCTGATGATGAACGTCCCCGCATCAGCGCTGGAGGAAGTTAAGAAAAAGCTGCCTGGCATGTCAGGCCCCACCGTGATGAGGGTCGAGTCGAGCTCGCCCATGTGTGCCGTGCACGCCGTCGTACACGAGATGGAGATATACAAGATCATCAACGAGCTTAAAAGCGTGGGCGCGAGGGATATCCTTATAGTGCCCATCGAACGTATTGTACGCTAATTTAGAGGGATTTACCATGATCGACTGGAGAAAGTGGAGACATGTGACCAAGCTTGACCCCGATAAGCCTATAACGCCTAAGGACGTTGCCGCTATCGTCGATTCCGGCACCGATGCCATCATGCTGTCCGGCACCCAGAACATCACCAGGGAGAACGTGGCCAGCCTGGCGGACATGCTCAAGGATTACGACATCCCCAAGGTGCTGGAGCCTTCAAACACGGATGGGTTGAGGGAAGATGTGGACTTCCTTTTTGTCCCCTCGGTTTTGAACACTGACGTGGCGTTCTGGTTCATGGGCGCCCACAGGATTTGGGTCCAGAACTTCAGGATAGACTGGGAGAAGGTTGTGCCAGAGGCCTACATAGTTTTGAACCCTAAGTCTGCGGTCGCCAGGGTCACGAAAGCAAAGACGGACATCCTGCCGAAGGAGGCAGCCGCCTATGCGGAGTGCGCGGACAGGTTCTTCCACTTCCCCATCGTTTACGTCGAGTATAGCGGAACCTATGGCGACCCCGAGGTGGTGAAGGCCATCAGGGAAAGGCTGCACGGCTCGATATTGTATTATGGCGGAGGAATTAATAGCAGGGAGCGTGCCCTGGAGATGTCCAGGTACGCCAGCACCATCGTGGTGGGCAACCTCGTCTACGAGCCTGGCGGCATTGAAAAGCTAAAAGAGACCATAGTAAAATGATCTCACTTATAAAGCCTCAGCCTGTACGTGAAAAGCATGTAATCTATTTCAAACTTTTTAAAGCGGGATTCCCTGGAGAGCTCCGCCAGCATTTTCTCATCGTAGAATGGCTCGGTTAGCGTGTGCATGCGCATTAATAATGAGGCTACGGTGCCATAGCGGCTTTTCAGATGGCTCCAGGCCTGAGGGCTTACCTTTTTCGGGATATCGTATATCCATGCTTCGCCGCCTTCGCGCAGCACCCGATAGATTTCATCCAGCGCCGCGTCCGGCTTCTTCCAGTGGTGGAATGAGAGCGTGCTTATCACGAGGTCGAACTCTTCGTCGCCGACGGGCAACTCATCCGCACGGCCAACATCGAAGTCTACGCTGGCCACCCCCCTCTTAGCCGCCAGTCCTTGTGCAATCCTTATCATGTCAGGCGAGGCGTCAATGCCTGTGACGCGGACGTACCTGTTTTTCGCGGCGATCATCAGGGGCAGCCTCCCCGGGCCCGTGCCAATATCAAGTATTCTTCCTGCAGGCAGGCGCTTCAGCACCTGGGAGGATACGCTTTCATAGAAGTCCATGAACATTCTGGAAGACGAGACAAGCGAGTATAGCCTTGAAACCCTGAGCGACATTTATGCCTGTTATGACGGGCATCGCCATAAAGGTTTTTATAGCAAAGCGGTGAGCAGGACGCCGAGGAGCGCCACGGCCATCGAGGCCAGCGTTGTCTTCCGGGCCTTGCCTATAGTCTTAGCATCATGGCTCCTGAGCAGCGTGTAGCACACGTAGGCGAGGATGGCCACCGAGACGAATGCAAAAAACCCGTAGACAGGGCTCATATAAAACTGTGGGTCGTTCATGAATAGGGGTAGCGGGGAGATTATTATGCCCCCTGCGTATAGCGCTAATGCGGCGTATTTGGCGAAATCAGGGCCTCTGGTTCGGGCCACAGTCCTGACGTTCCTCAAAGCATCGCCCTCCATGTCCATGATGCCCTTCATTATCTCCCTGCCCAGGCCCACCAGGAAGGCAATGGCCGCTATCACGAACAGGACGAGGTTATTCCCCGCGAAAAGCACACTCCCGAACAAAAAGGGAGCTGCCATTGTAAAGCTTATATAAACATTACCCCAGATGCCGTATTCCTTGAGCCTGGCATTGTACAGGACGCCGAAAAGCACGAGGGACGCCACCACCAGGACTGCGCCCATGCTGCCCGTGAAGTAGATGGCCACTAAGCTGAGCAGTGACGTGGCCACAGCGATGCCAAGCGCCTCCTTTTTAGATATGTCCCCCCGCACGATGGGGCGATCCGTGCGGTTATTTTTAACGTCCACCTCCACATCGTAATAGTCGTTTAGAGCGAAGGCGCCCATCTCAGCCAGCACCGTGCCCATGACGCCAGCGAGGGCTACCGTCGGGTCGGGCAGGCCCCTAGCCGCTATGGCGAGGGCTATGAATACGCCAAGCCCATAGATGATGCCATGCTCCAGCCTGGTCAGTTCCCATATGGCCTTAAGCTTATTCGTCATAGAGACTCCGGCAAATTTTAAAGCTTAATCAGTATGATTCTATAAAATGGTTTTCTATGCCCCTGCTCTATGTGTACCACGCTCGCCAGGATGACCCTAAGAAGTGCTCTGCCAGGCGGATGCAAAAGTTCGGGCTGGCCATATTGTATGAGGCGGTGGAGAAGCTGCCATATGGCGCCATATTGCTGAACCCGATGGCAAAGAAGGCCCTATCGCCATCGGACGCGATGTATGCTAAAAAAGGGATAGTAGTCCTGGACTGCACCTGGGATGAGGTGGAGCGCGTCTTTCCGCTACTGAGGCCAAAGCGCATGAAAGAAAGGGCGCTCCCTTACCTGCTGGCCTCAAACCCAGTAAACTATGGCAAGCCCTTCATGCTTAACAGCGCCGAGGCGTTCGTCGCCGCCCTCTACATTTTAGGTTATAAGGAGCAGGCCCTGGAGGTGGCGAGGCGCTTCAAGTGGGGAGAGACGTTCCTGACGTTAAACAAAGAGCCACTCGAAGCATACGCATCCGCGAAGGGCTCGGAAGAGATAGTAGCCATCCAGAAGGAGTTCATGCCATGAAAAACTTTCAGCCCGCAAGGGAAAAGATGATTTAGCATGTCCGCCTTTTAAGGGCTGATGAGAATATCCGAGCTGGACCTCCCCGCGCCCGTTAAGGAGTTTTATGAGCGCTCGGGCATAAAAGAGCTTTACCCGCCCCAGGCGGAGGCGGTGAAAAAGGGCTTCCTGGAGGGCAGAAGCCTGCTAGCCGCCATACCCACGGCGAGTGGCAAGACCCTGCTGGCAGAGATGGCCATGCTTAAATCCATATCACATGGGGGGAAGGCGCTCTACATCGTGCCCTTGAAGGCGCTGGCATCAGAAAAGTTCGAGCGCTTCAGGCAGTTCGAGACGCTGGGCGTCAGGACTGGCATCTCGACGGGCGATTACGACTCCAGGGATGAGTGGCTCGGCGATAGGGACATAATCGTGGCCACCTCGGAAAAGGCGGACTCCCTCCTCAGGAATGGCGCTCCGTGGCTTTCCAGCCTCACCATCGTCGTGGCGGACGAGGTGCACCTTATAGACTCCGCGAATCGTGGCCCCACGCTCGAGGTTACGCTCGCCAGGCTCAGGAGGCTCAACCCTTCCTTACAGATAATAGCCCTATCGGCCACGATAGGCAACGCTAAGGAGCTGGCAGGCTGGATGGGAGCGGAATTAGTGGTCAGCGACTGGAGGCCTACAACATTGAAGGAGGGCGTGTTTTTCGGGAGGGCAATAAACTTTCAGGATGAAAAGAGAGTCATCAGCACGCCCGGCCCGGACGAGGTGCTGGCGCTCGTCTCGGACACGCTGGCCGAGGGGGGCCAATGCATAGTTTTCACGAACACGAGGAAGAGCAGCGAGGGCATAGCCCAGAAGGTGGCGAAAAGCCTCTCTAAGAAGCTTACAGAAGAGGAAAAGGCGGCATTTCAAGACATTAAGCAGCAGGTATTGCGCCACGCCGAGACGGACACGTGTGCTAGGCTGGCCGCCTGCGTTGAGCACGGGGCAGCTTTCCATCATGCGGGGCTGAAGAACGAGCACCGTCGCATCGTCGAGGACGAGTTTAGGAGGAATAGGATAAAGGTTATCGCCTGTACCCCCACGCTCGCCGCAGGGCTAAACCTGCCCGCAAGGCGCGTCATAATCAAGGACTACAGGCGCTATGACGTTAACTATGGGAGCGTGCCCATACCCGTCCTGGAGTATAAGCAGATGGCGGGGAGGGCGGGGAGGCCTGGGCTGGACCCGTATGGCGAGGCGGTGCTCATCGCTAAAACGCATGACGAGATGGGCGAGCTCATGGACAATTACGTCCTCTCCGAGCCGGAGCATATCACCTCGAAGCTTGGCACTGAGCCCGCCTTGAGGTCTCACGTTCTATCGGCAATAGCAACCGACCTATGCCGTGACGAGTCGGACCTTTACGATTTCATGGATACCACGTTTTACGCTTATCAAAGGGGTGACCTCTCAGCCGTAATAAAAAACGTTCTCGACTTTTTGGAGGCGGAGAGGATGGTCGTGCGGAGCGGGGACAGGCTTAACGCCTCGGAACTGGGCCGGCTTGTTTCCAGGCTGTACGTGGACCCCTTGTCGGCCTCCATCATCGTAAGGGCGCTTGAGGCGGCCAAAAAGAGGGGCGAGCCCTACCAGAAGGAGATAGCCCTGCTGCAATTGATTTGCGCCACCCCGGACGTGAGGCCGCTTTACCTGCGCAGGTCGGATTATGGCTGGGTAGTCAAGTATACAGAGGACCATATCGACGATTTCCTGACCGAGGTTCCCGGGGCAGGCGACGAAACGGACTTCGAGGCTTTCCTTGCCACAGTGAAGACAGCGGCGCTCGTGGATATGTGGATAAACGAGCGGAATGAGGAGGAGATCACCTCCTTCTATAGCATCGGCCCTGGCGACGTGCGTAGCCTGATGGAGTCCTGTGTCTGGCTTATGCATGCCACCGCTGAGATATCTGGCCTGCTTAGGGCGCCCGTTACGACGGAGGCCCGTGAGCTTGCGGTGCGGATCGAGCACGGCATTAGCAGGGAGCTCATGGATCTAATCGAGCTGGAGGGCGTTGGCCGGGTTCGGGCGCGTAAGCTTTACGATGCCGGCTTTAGGGATAGGGAGACGTTGAAGAAGGCCGACGAGGCGGCGGTGGCGGCCGTTCTGGGCGAGAAGGTTGCTGCGAAGGTGCTGGCCCAGCTCGGCCGGAAAGACGTGGCGGCCACCACAGGGCCTGACGATACTATAGGGCAAAGCACCCTCCTCCTCTTCCATGAATGAACCATAGAGGACACAGAGATTATATTCACCACAGAGGTAGATTATATTCACCACAGAGGTTCACAAAGGACACAGAGAGAATAATTCACCACAGAGGTTCACAAAGGACACAGAGGCTTTTTATTTACTCAAGGGGGCTTCGCCCCCTGAGAGACCCTCCTTCTACCTATTAAATGATATTCTTTTTTATTATGGGTCTTCCATATTATACTAAATAATTGTATATCAAATGATTGACCTATTAAAGATTGAGGGGGTCTCCGAGGGGGGCGACTAGCCCCCCTTTAGGAAACAAAAATCCTCTGTGTCCTTTGTGAACCTCTGTGGTGAATTATTCTCTCTGTGTCCTTTGTGAACCTCTGTGGTGAATTATTCTCTCTGTGTCCTTTGTGAACCTCTGTGGTTCGATTTATTCTATGCCCCCAGTGTCCTCTGTGGTTATTATTCAGCTTTGTGTATTCTGTGGTTAGCTTTATGTGTTTTTGGCGGTATTTAGCCTTGATATGTCTGTCCTCATCATCGTAGGCGGCAGGGTAGAGATAAAGGACGTCAGGGCTTTCATAGCCAGGATGGCGGCGATAGGGAAGGAGCACAATGTCACGATACAGGCGGTCAACGCAGACCTCATCGCCGGGCGGGGACACCTCGAGTACGCCGTCAGCAAGGCCATGGAGGCGTTCCAGAACAAAACCAACCTGGCCAGGGACCCGGGCATGGAGATAATGCTCTACCTCCGAGGCAAGCGGCAAATCGAAAAGGCCCTGGAGATGGGAGTCCACCCTGGCATGAATAACGTGGCCATAGCCATCGTCGGGGATGGAGCGGAAGACGCAAGGGACAAGGTACTGTCTTTACTCGATGAGGTCGATGATAAGGTGGTCGATTACGACCATAAAAAAGACGAGGCGTTGATGCGCTTATATGATATCACGTCGGCCGAAGTGGAGATAGTCGGCAGAGAGCGCATCCCTTTGCTGGCCAGGGAGCGCTCTGCACTTCTTGAGTTTGAAAAATAAAAGGCATTCTGATTATTCTTATAAACATTATTTCATATGTTTTTTAAAATTTTATTGATAATTGGGTGGATGATGTTTTAGCATAAAAATCGATGGTCGAGCAGATGGTTCTTTTTCTAGAGGCTGAATGGGGGCTTCGCTTTGCTTTTAGCTCGAGCGCTCCGCGCGGCGCGCCCCTCGCGGACCCCCGAGCTTGTTTGCCCCTTCGGGGCAAATGAACAAGAAGCCCGACCATGATTTCTCGACGAAAAAGGCTTGTCCTAGTGGTGAGACTTTCTAGGGGTTGTGTCGCTAACCCTATGGTTTCTCCTATATTAGCTTGTCCGAGGGACAATCAACCATGGGGGGTCCGCGAGGGGGGCGTAGCGTAGCGAAGCCCCCATTCAGCCTCTAAAAAAGGAAGATATGGTGCCAAACCATCCATTATTAGGTGATAGACAATTAAAAGATAGAAGCCCCCATTCAGCCTCTAAAAAAAAGAAGATATGGTGCCAAACCATCCATTGTCTTATGGAAGCACCTTTCACCCACAAAAAAAAGAAACCTATACAAGGTCCACGCTCTCAACCATGACGCTTTCGACGCCGGGCACCTTCCGGAAAGCCTCTTCAACTGGCTCCGTGCCGCCCTCCGTGTCGCTCACGACCACGGCACATATTATTGCCTTCAAGCCGAAAGCGATGGGCTTCACCTGCATGCCCTTTAACTCAGCGCTCCTTGGCAGCGCATCCTTCAGCCCATCCATCAGCTTATTGACGTCACGCTCGACGCTATCCGGCATGACCTTAATGACCGCCATTACCTTTCCCATGCTCACGGCCCCTTAAAGCCACACGACGGGCAAACGTACACGTTCGACTGCTTCCTACACTTGCCGCAGCGGCCGATTTCGGTGCCACACGTCGGACACTTAAACCTGACGGCGCCAGCCCCTTCCAGGCGGACGCCGCATGAGATGCAATTCTTCACTCTTTCAGCCATAAAATATCTCCGCAAATTAAGCTGACCACCGTATATAAGCTACTGGTTAATTAATTTTTTGTAAAGCCTCGCCTGGAAGCCGTAGAACTTCGCATAGCCCTCGGCATCCTTCTGGTCGAGCGACTTGCCGTCGAAAGATACCAGCTCCTCGCTGTACAGCGCGGTGGGCGATTCACGGGCAACGGGCATGCAGCTTCCCTTGTATAGCTTTACCTTAACCGTGCCATTGACGCGCTTCTGCGTCTCGTCGATGAAGGCGTTAAGGTCTGCGTATAATGGCTCCTCCACCAGGCCCATATAGCCCAGCTCTGCCCACGCCTCGTCCACGGCGGCCTTGAAGCGCAGCTCCGCCCTGGAAAGGCACAGCTTCTCCAGGTCCTTATGCGCCGTGAGAAGCACCGTGGCTGCGGGGTGCTCGTAGTTTTCCCTCGCCTTGAGGCCAAGCACGCGGTCCTCCATCATGTCGGTGCGCCCGACTCCATGCCTGCCCGCTATGCCGTGAAGCTCTAAAATCAGCTCTACGCCGCCCATTTTTTTTCCATTTAGGGAGACGGGCACCCCTTCCTTAAAGCCTATGGACACTATATCGGGCTTATCAGGCGCCTTTAACGGGTCAGTAGTCCACTTGTATATCTCCTCAGGGGGCATAAAAGAAGGGTCTTCAAGCCTGCCGCCCTCGATGCTCCTGGACCAGATGTTCTCGTCCACGCTCCACGGCTTGGCCTTGGTCACGGGCACGGGTATGCCATGCTTCTTAGCGTACTCGATCTCCCACTTCCTGGTCAGGTTCATGTCCCTCATCGGTGCGATGACGGCCAGGTCGGTCGCCCTGAACACGGCCTCAAACCTTAGCTGGTCGTTGCCCTTGCCTGTGCAGCCATGCGCCAGCGCATCCGCCCCCTCCTTTTTGGCCACTTCGACGCACTTCCTGGCTATCAATGGCCTGGCCAGAGACGTGCCTATAACATACCCCTCATAGGCCGCGTTAGCCTTTATCGCCCGGAAAATGTAGTCGTTTACGAACTCGTCCTTGGCGTCTATCGTGTAGTGCTTGTCAGCTATGAGCTTCGCCTTTTTGGAAGCGGCCTCGATCTCCTCGGCCGGCTGGCCGACGTCTACAGTCACCGTGATGACCTTATCAAAGCCATAGTTCTCCTTTAGAATAGGAATGCAGACCGAAGTATCCAGGCCTCCGGAATATGCAAGTACGACCTTCTTCATATAGGTGTCTTAACGGTTTTCAGGGGAGATAAAGCTTTTTATATGAGCGTGGGGCTATGACTAACTTTCAAAAGCTTTTGTATATAGTCATATAAAAAAATTTCGCATTTTTCACAGAAATCGTCAAATTGAGACCAGCCTCAAAGACATTTATTTGTAATAAATGAAATATAAACGAGTTTAACCCCATTGTTTACAGAAAAATATATATACTATGACCTAGTCTATAGGTCTCACCAATATATCCTATTGGTATACCCCCTTTGAAAACTCCATAGACCAGAGATCCAAACCCAAAGGGAAACAAGTCAAAGAATCCTCTAAAAAATATACCGCAAAACCCCCAAATCGTGCTAAGGGCGAGGCCATTATGTATGGCCCGCACCTGGTCACGTTAAAACGCAGTATTGGCTCCAATGTTATGGACGGTGACCCAACTCTTACGGAACAACTGGCTTGCATAGTAAATCGCTATAAGTATCGCCGATTTACCATAACCCTCCTCCCATCCGAAGTGCAAGCCAATACATGCTTACGCTGAACCAAGTCCGCCGAAAGCCATACCTCACTTAGAAAAACGGACTTAACGAAAAACGCTGACAGGAATAACCGTCCATAATGGAAAAGCCAATATTGCGCTGCTCATTTTAAATTAGTGCTTATTGGCCGGCATATCAAGGTTCGAGAAGAGGACCATTGAGTATACCAGCACGGCTATGCACACGAAAGCGCCCACAGCGCTCAGCACGCCATCCGTCTCGTTAAAATAGGTCGACAGCAGGAACACTGATGATAAGAAGAGCACGGTTGCGAAGGGTATCCTGAACAACTCAAGCTTAGCGGTGTCCATGTTATTCGAATCCTGGCTTTAATCCTCGATCATATTAACACTGGAAGTACATATCTTTTCTGATTTCAAGGGTCAGCCTTTATAGGATGCTTTACCTTAACCGAGCCCGCGGCACATCCCTCCCTTTTAATCTCGAGGTACTCGTTAAGAGACTTGATGCTCATCCTGCTCTTGCCCATGGCGCTGATGGCGTCTGCGGACGCCCTGGCAGCCTGGATGGTCGTCACGTAGGGCACCTCAAAGTCGACGGCAGCCCGCCTGATACGGCTTCCATCCTTCCTCGCCATCTTTGACGTCGGGGTATTAATGATGAGGTCCACCTTGCCCTTACGCATCAAATCAATTACGTTGGGGCTGCCCTCATGAACCTTGCTTATGAGAGTCACAGGGATGCCCCGAGCCTCAAGGTACTTCTTGGTGCCAGAGGTGCCGATGAGCTTAAGGCCGTTAGACTGCAGCTTACGGGCGATGCGAGCCATCTCCTCCTTGTCTTCATCCCTGACCGAGATGAACACCGTGCCCTGGGTGGGGAGAGTGTTGAAGGCTGACTGCTCGGCCTTGAAGAACGCCTTTCCGAAGTCCGTGTCGATGCCCATTACCTCTCCTGTGGAGCGCATCTCCGGCCCCAAGAGTGGGTCCGCTCCAGGCAGCTTATCGAAGGGAAGCACGACTTCCTTTACCGAGACGTACTTCGGCTTTGGCTCCTCGGTATAGCCCATATCTTTCAACGTGTAGCCTATTATCGCCTTTGCCGCTATCTTTGCCAGCGGCACCCCAGTAGCCTTGCTCACGAACGGTATGGTCCTCGAAGACCTGGGGTTGGCCTCCAGCACGTATACCTTGCCATCCTTATATGCCATCTGTATATTTATGCAGCCCTTGACGTGAAGCGCCAGGGCAATCTTTTTAACTATTTCTCGTACGCGGTCCTGGACCTCTTGCGGGAGCGACTGGGGCGGGATTACGCATGCCGAGTCTCCCGAGTGTATGCCCGCCTCCTCTATGTGCTCCATGATGGCTCCTATTAAGACGTCCTTTCCATCGCTCACGGCGTCCACGTCTATCTCTATGGCGTTCTCAAGGAAGTCGTCGATGAGAACCGGGTGCTTTCTAGACACTTTCACGGCTTCCGCCATGTACCTCTCCAGGTCGGCCTCGTCATACACGATTTCCATGGCCCTGCCGCCCAGGACATACGACGGCCTCACCAGTATGGGGTAGCCGATGCGCCTGGCCTCTACCTTCGCCTCCTCCGTCGAGTAGGCGATGCCATGCTCCGGCTGGAGGATGCCCATCTCCTTCATCATCCTCCCCCATAAATCCCTGTCCTCAGCTATGTTCATGTCGTCTGGGCTGGTGCCAATTATGATGGTGCCTAAATCCTTACGCCTGTTCAGCTCCATCTGGAGGGGTATGGCCATGTTGACCGAGGTCTGGCCGCCGAACTGGACCATCACTCCGTAAGGCCGCTCCTTCTCGATGACGTTCATGACGTGCTCCAGGGTTATCGGCTCGAAGAACAGCTTGTCGGACACGTCGAAGTCGGTGGACACGGTCTCCGGGTTGTTGTTAATGATATGGGCCTCTATGCCCGACTCCCTCAAGGCGTTTACCGCGTGCACCGTACAATAGTCAAACTCGATGCCCTGGCCTATCCTTATGGGGCCTGCGCCTATTATGAGCACCTTTTTCCTGTTTGAGGGGACGAGCTCGCACTCCTGCTCGTATGTGGAGTAGTAGTATGGGGTTTTTGCGGCGAACTCGGCGGCGCAGGTGTCTACCATCTTGAACGTTGGCAGGATGCCGTACCTGTGCCTCAGGTCGCTGACCTCCTCTGGCGTGATGCCGTGCAGCTCCGCTATCCACTCGTCGGTGAAGCCCATCCGCTTCGCCTTTAAGAGCGTTTCCTTGCCGATATCAGCCTTGAGAGTCTCTGCCATGTCCACGATATTCTTAATCTTACGGATAAACCAGGGGTCAATATTAGTAAGCCTCGCTATCTGCTCGATGGTGAAGGCGCCCGTCTGCAAGGCCTTATATATCACAAAAAGCCGCTCATGAGTTGGATTTTTAAGCAGGTCGGCCATCTCCGCCTTCGACCAGTTACCGTAGCCCCAGAACTCGCTTATGTCTAAAGAGTTCACTGCCTTCTGCAGCGCCTCCTCAAATGTGCGCCCAATGGCCATGACCTCCCCTGTAGACTTCATCGACGTGGTGATGTGCTTGTCCGCGTTCTTGAACTTGTCAAAGGGCCAGCGCGGTATCTTCACGACCACGTAGTCTATCGTAGGCTCGAAAGAGGCGGGGGTCTCCATGGTCACTTTGTTTTGTATTTCGTGGAGGTTGAGGCCTATCGCTATCTTGGCGGCGATGCGTGCTATTGGGTATCCCGTGGCTTTGCTGGCGAGGGCGGATGACCTCGATACCCTTGGATTGACCTCGACGACGCGATAGTCGCCGTCTTTCCACGCGAACTGGATGTTGCAGCCCCCTTCTATGCCGAGGGACCTGATTATCTTGATGGCCGCCGAGCGGAGCGTCTGGTGGTCTTCATCAGAGAGAGTCTGGGAGGGCGTCACCACTATAGACTCGCCCGTGTGTATGCCCATCGGGTCGATATTCTCCATGTTGCAGATGGTTATACAGGTATCATTGGCGTCCCTCATGACCTCGTACTCGAACTCCTTCCAGCCTAATACGCTCTCCTCTACGAGTACCTGGTGTATGCGGGAGCGCTTCAGCCCCAGCTCGACTATATGCTTTAATTCTTGTACGGTGTGGGCTACTCCGCTTCCCGTGCCGCCAAGCGTGAAAGCCGACCTGACTATGAGCGGGAGGCCGAGCTTATCAACGACGGCGACCGCCTCTTCTACGGAGTGGCAGGCGTATGAGCGTGGCACCTTCTCGCCGATGGCCTCCATGGCGTGCTTGAACCGGTCCCTGTCCTCCGTATCGTAGATGGCCTTAAGGGGCGTCCCGAGTATCTTTACCCCATACTTATCGAGCACGCCCATCTCGGCAAGCTCAGAGGTGATGTTCAGGCCAGTCTGGCCCCCCAGGCCGGCGAGTATCCCGTCCGGGCGCTCCCTCTCAATGATCTGGGCGACCACGTCAGGCGTCAGTGGCTCTATATACACGGCGTCCGCCATCTCCGGGTCCGTCATAATCGTGGCAGGGTTAGAGTTTACCAGGACTACTTCTATGCCTTCTTCCCGGAGGGAGCGGCATGCCTGGCTCCCCGAGAAGTCGAACTCGGCGGCCTGGCCGATTAAAATAGGGCCGCTACCTATGAGCAGTACTTTCTTTATGTCAGGACGCTTAGGCATGGCTCTCACCCGCCTTTTTTACTATCATATCGAAGAGCCAGTTCGTATCCCTCGGCCCAGGGCACGCCTCCGGGTGGTACTGGACGCTCATGATGCGCATCCTATCGTTTTTCATTGCCTCGACGGTGCCATCGTTAGCGTTAGTCTGCGTGACCTCGAGGCCCGTGCCCCCGACGCTCTGCGGGTCTACTGCGTAGCCGTGGTTCTGGCTCGTGATGTACACCTTCTTCTCAACTAGGTCTATTACCGGCTGGTTTGCCCCCCTGTGGCCGAACTTGAGCTTGTAGGTATTGGCCCCCATGGCCAGCCCTATGATCTGGTGCCCGAGGCATATCCCGAATAGCGGCAGGTTCCCGGCTGCCTGTCTGGCGACCTCTATCCCGTTCCTGGCATCCTGGGGGTCGCCCGGCCCATTAGATAATAGGATGGCGTCCGGCCTATAATCCATGACTGCCTGATAAGAAGTGGTGGCGGGCACCACGATGACGTTTACCCCCCTCCGGGCGAGGCTATTGACTATGTTCTTCTTAACCCCGAAGTCCATGACCACGATGCGGGGGCCATTGCCCTTTATCTCGTAGGGCTGCCTGCACGTCACCTTCTCAATCAGCCTATGATCCATCTCCATGCCCCTTGCTAGCTCGCAGGCCTTCTCGCCATCGTCGCTCCCTACGATGAGGGCCGAGCGCATGGTGCCATGCCTTCTCGTCTTAATCGTGAGCATGCGCGTGTCCACCTCCGCGATGCCCGAAACCCCCTCCCTGCAAAGAAACTCGTCAAGAGACATCCTATATCGTGGATGCGACGGGTGCACGCACTTCTCGCGGACCACGAGTGCCTCCGCCTTGATGCCATCAGACTGAAAACTCTCAGGGTTAACCCCGTAGTTGCCGATCAAAGGATAAGTGAAAAGGAGTATCTGGCCCTTATACGAGGGATCGGTGAGCGCTTCCTCATAGCCCGTGTATGGCGTCGCAAAAACAAGCTCGCCAAGGGTTACGCCCTCGCGGCCGAAACCCTCCCCGACCACGTAGGTGCCATCTTCCAGCCCAAGTACTGCCTTCATGTTTAAGATACCTTTGCTACATACCCGCATCTCTATTAAATATTTTGCGATAGGCTTCGGGAGGGCGACTCCGGCGTCCCACTCTGGGATTTTTATAAGCGGCGGGCGATGATTTATTGTATGCCCCCCTGTGGCAGAAAAAATTAAACGGCAAATGCTATGGGTCTAAGAACTAGGATTTCCGCAGGCGCAGTTCGACGGGTATGAAAAGAGGGATTGTATCACCCATGGTGGTTCCCTGTAATAGATACGTGATCCGATAAAAGGAAAACCGCGCCCATTAGCAGATATCCGATGATACCCGATATACCGTAAGATATATCGATGCGTGCATAGGAAATCGCCGTAAGCGCAAAAAGCCACAGGCAAAATCCAAGCGCCATTCCCTTTATGACCTTCAAATCGAAGCGCCGTTTCTTCTCGCTATTTCGCGCGAAGGCCACGAGGACGATAAAATGCCCTATGAATATGAAAAGCGGCGCCGGACCGAATAATATCCAGCTGAACATCGGACTGGTAAACAGTGAATACGTCGGTTCCGGCCCATACGCGGGGATTAGAAAAAGCCTTACCAGTGTCGTCAGAACGATGGCCCATGCGGCAAACATCGTAGCGCCGAATAAACATCCGACGATGTCCTGCATAGTATCGCCCATAAAACATCCCCAGTAAAAAATAAAAAATTATTAGTATTTAAGGGCTTCCGGCGCTAACATCGTCCCATAAGGTATACGTAGAGACCCTCAAGTATAGGGGGACAAATGCACCGATGATATATGGCGGCCAGATGTTTATATAGAACGTCTTAAACCCTATCTGCTTTCCATACCAGAACCAGATGCAGTTACTTTCATCCATCAATATATTGCACGCCGGTCCGGTCAATATCTGCCCGATGAGCGCACCTATCACGGAACCAAGGACGCCTCCATATCCTCCGCCCAGCCTGAGCCCGATCAGCCCGCCGATTGCAACGCCAAGGCCCACCGGGGACAGGCTGGCCATCGACCTCGAATCGTACTGATTCATCTGGCAGTGCACTAGCTTATTTCCGTCGTAAACCCAATCCCTTCAGGTCTGGATGCCGTAGTATGACCGGTCGGCATGTGGATACTTGACGCTACCCCCTTTCACCATCCGGATGCCATCCCACCAATAGTAGGTTTCTCCGGACATCGTATATATCGTCGACTGCGTGCCTATTTTTGGGAGTTATCCATTAGCATCGCCGAGGCAGCACCAGGCTCGAGCGGATCATATGATGTCGTTACGGAAGAGACCTTTCCGCCGGAGATGAACTTAGTAAAGTATTTATCGCCACTTTTCGTAACTTGAACGTTGAACTGGCTTTTCTCCCCAGTCTTCATATTGTTATATAATATCGTCGCATCGGTATGCTCCTTATTGGCTTTGATCGTAAACAACAGGTAATCTACCTGGAATATCTGGGATGTCGGCGTATTCTCAATTATTTTTATGTGTTTCTCATTCCCCGTGGCCGTGCTGGTATCGATCGCTTTTTGGGAAGATGCCATCGTCGGTACAGCGGTCACCACTAATAGCATCATCAGGGCGACCGGTATGCATAGGATTTTATTCATTTTAATTTCCATTGCTTTTCTTCCTGTAAGATCATTCCACGCTTTCGCGTGTACTCCCGTTTTAGGATGGATGCATCTTTGGAGGCAAGCCGGAGTGTTTGAAGAGGGCATGTTTTAAGTAAGATTGGAGCGTATATTGGCCTGTCTTTTTGGCCATGAGGCTCTTCTAATAATTGAAATACCAGCCCTTTCCTCACGCCTGAGGATGAAATCGAGGTAAGCAAGCTATCAGGCATCATGAGCCATCACCTATCATTTGCCTTCCCCCACAAGTTTGCCTTAATGTAATATTATAACAGCAAGTAATAATTTAATGAGTAAGCCATTATTTTTATTTTATGTCCAGACCATATAAATGAAAAATACATAGAATATACATAGAATGTATAAAGGCATAAAAATTAAACAGCCGCCAACTTAAGCTTCATGGTGGCAGGATGCTGAAAGGGCAATCAGGCTGGAGATTTTACATAATATTATGATTTTCGGCCACACGTTTAGTAGGTCGGGTTTTAAACTCTGGCATCGTAAAAGTTATAGCGAAAAAGTAGCCATGATGGCCTGTAATCAATAGTTTACGGAATAAATGATAAATAGCCGACAAATTCATAGATATATTAATTGAATCATGGAGAAGTAATCATATGATATTTTCAACTTTGAAAGAGGTTTTGGATAGGGCCAGGGACGGCAAGTACGCCGTCGGGGCTTTTAACATAAACAACATGGAGATAGCGAAGGCGATCGGCGGCGCTGCAAAGGAGGAGAGGTCCCCGGTTATACTGGCGACCTCGCCCAGCGCAATAAAGTACGCAGGGATAGAGTATATTTATGAGATTGCGCGGGTTACGGCGGCAAAGTCTGGCGTGCCAACCGTGCTTCACCTCGACCACGGGACGACATTTGAGGATTGCGTTAAGTGTATCCGCCATGGATGGTCGTCGGTGATGTTTGATGGCTCTAAGCTTCCGCTGGAGGAGAACATAAGGCAGACCGCCGAGATAGTGAGGATAGCCCATGCGGCGGGAGTATCGGTGGAGGCCGAGCTGGGGAGGCTCGCAGGGGTGGAGGGGCACGTCTCGGTCGCGGAAAGGGATGCCATCTTTACGAACCCGGACGAGGCGAAGCTGTTCGTGGAGAGGACGGGCGTGGACGCCCTCGCCGTGGCAATCGGGACCTCTCATGGGGCCTACAAGTTCAAGGGGGAGGCTGTGCTAGATTTTGAAAGGCTGGAGAAGATTGAGAGGCTTGTTAATATTCCAATCGTCTTGCACGGGGCTTCGGGCGTCCCGAAGGATGTTTTGGAGAAGGCGGCAAAGTACGGCGCAAGGCTGCCCGGAGCCGCGGGAGTGCCCGATGAGGCGATAAGGAAGGCGATAAGCCTGGGGGTCGCCAAGATTAACATCGATACGGATATAAGGCTGGCCATGACGGCGGCGATAAGGCAGGTGCTAGCTGAGCACCCGGAGGAGTTCGACCCCAGAAAGATAATGGGGCCGGCGGAGGACGCCATGAAGGCGGTGGCGAAGGGTAAGATGCAATTGTTCGGAAGCTCTGGGAGGGCTTAGGCATGATTAAGAGGATAGGCATCCTTACGGGCGGCGGAGACTGCCCGGGGCTGAACGCGGTCATAAGGGCCGTGGTGTATAAGGCGAGCGAGTATGGGTGGGAGGTGCTTGGCGTAAGGTATGGCTGGAAGGGGATGCTTGATGGGGACGCCGTTCCTCTCACGAAGGCCGACGTTAAGGATATTCTCCCGCTGGGCGGGACCATCCTGAAGACCTCCCGGACGAACCCATATAAAGTCGAGGCCGGAGAAGTGAAGGTCCTCGAGAACGCTAAAAGGATGAGCCTGGACTGCCTGGTGGCGGTGGGCGGCGAGGACACGCTGGGAGTGGCCTATAAGCTTACTAAGGCGGGCCTAAAGTGCGTCGGCGTGCCCAAGACCATAGACAACGACCTCGGGGCCACCGACTATACCTTTGGGTATCAGACTGCCGTGCAAATAGCTACCGACGCCATGGACAGGCTGCACACCACGGCGAAGAGCCACGACAGGGTGCTCGTTTGTGAGGTCATGGGCCGCCACGCTGGCTGGATGACCACTGACGCGGGCATGGCGGCGAACGCCCACTGGATATTCATACCCGAGGAGAAGGGCAGCGTGGAGGAGTGCTGTAAGATGCTCAGGGAACGGTATGCGAGGGGCGAGAGGTACGGCATCATAGCCGTGGCGGAGGGGGCGGAGTTCAGCGACCTGGACGTAAAGCTCGCCTCGCAGACCACAGACGCCTTCGGGCACGTGAGGTTGGGCGGCATTGCCGAGACGCTGGCCAAAGAGATCGAGAAGCGCACGGGCTTTGAGACGAGGCACGTAGTGCTGGGGCATACCCAGAGGGGTGGCTCGCCCATCGCCTACGACCGCATCCTGGCCACCAGGCTGGGCTATAAGGCCGTCGAGATGATAAAAAACGGGCAGTTTGGCATGATGTCGAGCCTGCGAGGAGAAAAGATCGAGGCCGTGCCCATCGAGGAGGCCGTGAAGGCCCTTAAAACCGTGCCCCGCCAGTACTTTGAGGTCGCCAGGACGTTTTTCGGGTGATGAAGCCCATCGCCCTTTTAATAACGTTTATTTATCATTAGCTCATTTTTTTATTGAATGCGTTCACGCTCTCCGGGGCTTGTGGCGTTGGCCATGATGGCCCTGCTCGTCTTGCCCGTCGTACCCCAGGCTGCGGCCCAGAGCCCGCCCACCATAGAGGAGTATAGCCTCCCTAATGGCACCGCATCAATAGACGTCATGTGCATTGATAGCCAGGGCGACGTGTGGCTCGCCCAGAGCTACCCTCCCATCCTCTACAGGTTCGACGCCACGGCCAAAGCGTTCGAAAGGCACGAGATACCCGTCAAGGGGGAGGCTCTTTTCAAGGGCATGAGCGCGGAGGGCAGCGAGTACATATGGCTCGCAGACCAGTCGGGACAGCAGATAATATGCTATGACGTCGCCAGGGACAAGTTCCATTATTTTACTCTCCCCGTAAAGCTGAACCCCTCGGACGTGATATCCGATGGAACCTATCTCTGGGTTGGCTGTAACATGGAATTGGCGAGGATTTCCATCGAAGAGGCCAATACCACCCCCATGCGCGACTACTGGGTTGATAAGTACTTCGCGAACATCGTGGACATCGAGAGAGACCGAACGGGGAATATCTGGTTTGTCGAGTATTCGAGCAATAAGGTGGGCGGCTATGACAGGATGGTCGACCAGTCCGACCCGGATAATGCAATTAAGCTATTTCCCATCCCGACGCCCGACTCCGCCCCGACGTGCCTGGATATAGACTCGCAGGGCCGGCTCTGGTTCATCGAGAGCGGGCCCGGTAAGCTGGGGATGTTTGACACAAGCATGAATACATTTAAAGAACTTGACATGCCCGTGCTGGACGGATTAAAAGCATCCCCGAAGCGCCTGGCGGTCGATGGCGACGATTGCGTGTGGCTCACCGACCTGCCAAACAACCGAATCATAAAATACTACCCGTCGAAGGGCGTCTTCGTGCCCATAAGCTTGAACGGGAGCAGGGTTTACCCCACGTTTATCGACGTTGACGGCGATAAAGTATGGGTGCTTGAGAGCGGTGCCAGGTGCCTTGCGCTGGTCCGTGCCGACCCTCTTTATGGCTTCGTCGCCACTCCTACGCCCTCTCCTGCCTCCACGCCCGTGGCGACCCCTATCGTAAGCCCAACGCCTAAGCCTGCGCCAGGCCTCGGCCTGCTAGCAGCCATCGCCGCCCTAATGATAGCAAAAAAAAGCCCGTAGTTAACCACGGCGTTCGCCGGGACGCCGTGGTCCTTATCAGGAGAGGCGGGCGTCGATGACTACGTGCCATACGCCGGGCGAGTACTTTTTCACTTTAATTGTATTTAATATCTCGGCGCTCCGGCCCTGTTCTTTCGCTGCTTCCTTGACATTCTGGATGGGCCGCTCAAACACGAGCCTATCCGGAGTGGTCTCGTGGTAATGAAGGATGCCGCCGGGCTTTAAGGCCCTGATACCCCACGGCAGATACTCATGAGTCCTACCCACGTAGCCCATGATGACCCGGTCCGCCCAACCAACAGGGGTCTTCTCTCGGCAATCGCCCAAAATGGGCTCGACGATGCCCTCAACCTTGTTCAAGGCGATGTTCTCGCAAAGATAGTGGTATGAAAGGGGGTTAAGCTCAATGGCCACGATTTTCTCGGGCCTGGAGTGGACGGCCATGGGCAACGTAAAATAGCCTATGCCGGCGAACATGTCCACCACTCGCTCGCTCTTCCCAACTGTCCCCATCCGGCGCCGCTCATAGAAGTTGCCCTGCGAAAACATGATTCTGGCGGCGTCCAGCTTATACACCACGTAGTTCTCCTTATGCAGAGTCTCAGTCCGGTCGCCGGCCAGCTTTTCGACCATGGGCTGGCGGTACTCGCCCGCTATTCGCAGCGTCTCGAGCACTGTCCTGCAACGCGGGTACAGCCTTAAAAGCCCATCGGCGACCAGCGCCTTCTTGCCCTGCAAGGCAGGAGGTATATGCACGAGTATGACCTCCCCTAAGATTTGCCAGCCCCTCGGCAACGCCTTAAGCTCATCTGGCGTGAGCTTATCCTTCAGCACCGTCTCCAGAGGATTAGAAGGTATAGGGATGCCCCGGTTTTTATTAAAAAGCTTAGAGTTATTCTTCCCCACGGCCTCCTCCTGGCAGCAAGAACACGCCGTCTCTCGTCTTTATTACCTGCACCTCTTCGCCCGGCTTCCTGCTCAAAAAGGCCGGCTTCCTGAGCGTTATCGGGGCATATGTGTCAGGGTCGAGTACCTGAACCGTGTCAGCTTCCTCAGACACGAGCACGGTGGGCTTGCCCTCGCTCACGCTCGCCACCTTCTCGGGCTCCTCATCCTTGATGGAGGTGGAATGGCCGCTGGCCAGGTCTATTCCCGAGGTACGCCTGCCAACCTTCTCTACCAGTACCAGGCTTCCGTGCATTTTTACTATATCGCCAGGGACTATGCCGGGCAGCCTCACCGAGAACGTCACGCGATACAGGCCTTTTCCATCTTTGGCGCCGACAAGCTTGGGCGACTCGATGACGGCGCCGCCCATCTCGTCCACTATGGCCCTGGCTATCTGCCTCGCCGCCGCGGTAGAGCCAACGTATACGTCCGTTCCTTCCGGAAGCTCAAAGACGTCGGAGACGAAGGCAAGCCTGTCCCCCGCCTTCTCCGCCCTGGCCATGACTTCATCGACGATCTTCAGGCACTTCTGCACCTCGCTCTTGGTGGGCAGCCTGCCGTGTGCGCGTATTTGTATTATCGCCTCATAGTATCCGCCTGCCATTCTAGAGCACACGTCGCACGTTTCCTTGCGGATGCGCACCTCCACGTCCGCCCCGGTCTTCACCGGCCTGCCCTCGATAGAGCCCTCCACGATGACCCTGGCCATCAAAATATTAGGGTTAACAAGCTCCATCTTGATGGAAACCTTCGGCTCGCTCACGTCTTTGTTTATCTTAAGCGAAAGCCTGGCCGCCTCATAGGCGGCCTTCCTTGCGAGCTCCTCGTACGTCTTCAATTTAGTGGATACCCAGCGCTCGCCTATTTTATAAGAAGGGCATTTTGCGCACACCGTAGCCTCGATGACCTGAGGTACCTCGAACACGACATACTTTTCCAGAAAGCAGGCCTGGCAGAGGCCTTCCTGCCCGGTCTCCCGGCCACACCTGGGACAAAACAAACCTGATGTTTCGACCATTTCAATGCACAATGTGGCCTAATCATACATATATATAATGCATGCAGCGATCAAAAAAGGCTTAAAGCTGTTTTAATAGCTTCTTACACGCGGCGGCACCAAATAGCCTTAGCTTATACTTACTGTCAGGGCTGGTGAACGCTTCTTCAAGCGCCCCGGCACCCGAGTCTTTCATTATCTTATCGATATACGCTCTGACCGAGTTATGCTCAGAGGCTATGCTCACGAACACCCTGGCGTTGTCGCGGATGGCCATCAGCTTCTCCTTCAGCTTCCTATCGGCCAGCTTAATTCCATCGACGCCATTTTCCCTTATCGTTTTCGCGAGGCCTTCAACGTCCTCGTCCGACATGGATGATAGCATGTATATGTCATAATCGTACAGGATTTTTTTAAGGCGAGGCAGGGCTTCGGCGCTCTTTGCGCCCGGCCTGCTGCCGAGCAGGATGATCGTGGCGACGCACTCGAGCAGGTCATCGTTATATATGAGGCCCTGCGGCCGGTCCCCAACTGGCCCTGCATTCTCTATCACACCGCTCCCTGAGCTCATATCAATAGCTCCTTCGTAAAATATGGATTAGGAGGAGCA